>CAJJMF010000005.1 GCA_905192805.1 uncultured Sutterella sp.
GTGACGAACACTGCGGGTGCGATGGATCTCTCGAAGACGGAAGTCTCTTCAACGGGTCTCACGAAGGTGGAATCGGCTGGTGCTGTTACCGCTACGGAAGCGACAATCAAGTCGACGGATGGTGACGTGACGGTGACGAACACTGCGGGTACGATGAATCTCTCGAATGCGAACGTTTCCTCGACGGGTCTCACGGCGGTGTCAGCAACCAGCGACTTAACGGCTAATGGTGCTCAGTTGAGTGGTAAGTCAATGACGGCTTCAGGGGCGTCGGTTGACCTCCAAGGGACAACCTTGAGGACAACGGAAGGCAACTTGAGCCTCACGAGCCATCAAGGTGACATGACCTTGTCGGACGTCACGCTTCAGGTAGCGAGCAAGGCCGAGGTGGAAGCGACGGGTGATCTCACTCTCCTCCATACGGTGTTCGACGCGAAGCAACTGGTAGCTTCGGCCCAGGCGCTTGATATGCAATCGGGTCGCTTAGATATCGATGGACCGCTTGACATGACGACGCGTGGGGCGATGAATCTCACTGGAGATAATCACTTGCAGTCCACCGAATCCGTTTCGTTGACCGCGGGTGAATCGCTTAGTTTGGCTAACACCGATGTGTTTGCCCCGAATGTGAAATTAGCCGCAAACGACGGTAATTTAACGTTAACGGGCAATACCGCAATTGGTGACGAGGATCCGATTGCTGACCGTGCTCATGTGACGCTTGAAGCTTCAGGTGATGTGCTACAGCATGAAGGTTCGGGTCAATCGGGCTTACGGGGTCATGAACTCAAGGTGAGCTCGGGTGGTGATATCCAACTCGATGCTCGTGCTACAGAGGCTTCCGCGGGTAACCGCTTTGATGCGGTGACTCTGGAAGGGGGTGGCAATATGGCACTCGGGTTGGCAGATCGCGACATGACGACGTTAAGTGTCAATCCTGAAACGAACGGACAGGTCATGGGCAACTTGTTGGTCCATGCGCAGCGCAATGGCTTGACGCTTGAGACACCTGTGGACGCCACAGGTGAAGTGGGCCTGTACGCGAAGTCGGTTACGGGTTCTGACGTGAGCGCTCAGGGTGCCTTGAAGGTCGCGAGTAGTCTCTATGATTCGCAACCCGACGAAGGCATCCACTTCACGGGTAACGTCTCGGGTAGCTCGGTGGCTCTCTATACCAATGCGGGCGATATCGATGTCGATGGCTCCATGACTTCACGTCAAGGGGATGTGGAAGTTTACCGTCGTAGTACGACGACGCCTGGTAGTGTCGAGTTTGGTCACCTAGAGTCGACTCATATCGGTACGGTTTATAACGGGAACGGCGCTATTACGGGTGGCTCTGGCCATGCGGTGGATTCGCTCATGTTAGTGACTGGTGCTGCGGGTAACGTGAACCGTCAAGGTGCGTTTACCTCGGATGCTCATGTGTCCTTTGTGATGTCCAATCAACCGGGTTTTGCGTCGCGACTCGATATGGAACATCTGCGCGATCGTTCTGCGTCGACGCTCTTAGGCGTCACCACGCCTTCGGTGTCGATCTCAGCGCCGACGATTAAAGACATCACCCGTGTGAGTCAACACAATGTGGTGGTGCCGTTGATCGATTTCCGTTCACCCACGAGCCCGTACTTCTCGCTTGTGGCGAAGACGGATTCGGCGATGATGAGTATCCCAGTAACGGCTGGTGTCGAAACCGAAACCAGTAATCCGTTACGCGCGGTTGACATTGCTGAAGAAGCGCGTCGTCAGGAAGAGAATGCGTTAGAAACGCAACAACTCGACCTCTTCACGTTGCGTCTACTTCAGGTTGAGCCTGTGCTTGACAGTCAGGGTCGGTGGATGATTCGCGACTTGCGTCCAAAGGCTAAAACGCCTGAGGACTATCAGTGGCTGATTTCACTAGGTGAATAAGTCCTAACGATGAAGGGCGCTGTGTCAACACAGCGCCCTTCATCCTTCTAATGCTAGAGGAAGCTCACTTAGGTCAATAAGTGGACGGCTTCCCAAATTAAAAGAAGCGCAAAGAAAACAAATAAACCTCCCGCGGCCATGTCGATATAGCGTGATGCCTTGAGATAAGCGCGTCGCATGACGGGCATTCCAAAGACGAGTGCTACCGTAGAAAACCACAGTAGGGCCTCCACCAAAATGACCACAAAAATCGTCCAGCGTAGGGCTGTAGTCATGTCGGGCGTCAGCATCATGGAAAATATGCTGGTGAAGTAGATGACGCACTTGGCGTTAGCCAAATTGGTAAAGAGTCCTCGCAAGAAGGCCTGTAGGTGCGTGAGCGGAGGAACGGTCGCCTCCGTATTTCCAGTGCCATTTTGTGAGGGTGCCGCTAACACACTTCGTAAGATGAGAAAACCTAAGTAGAGCAGATAGAGTGCCCCAGCAAACATGATGCCTGATTGCAACCATGGATAGCGTTCAAAGACCCATTGCAACCCCAGTAGCGCCAATCCCGCCCAGACAATATTGCCTACCGTAATGCCGAGCGCGGCAAAGAGTGCCGAGGTACGCGAACGACTGACCGCCATTTGGGTGATCATAAACAGATCGGGACCAGGCGACATCATGGCCACTAAGTGGACAACCACAATCGTCCAGAGGATTGACATACGGATTACCTTTACGCGATGAGACGACGAGCGTCATAGATAAGCTTGAGCCCAAACCCAGTAAAAAGGGCCCCTGCGAGACCGTCAATGCCACGCGAGAGGCGTTGATAGCCCAGTCGCATTTTGGGTAACCCAAACACGAGGGCAACCACGATAAACCAGAGCCAGGTTTCGAGCACTAATAAAACAAAGAGCAGGAGGCGAGCTTCGCCCGTGATGTCGGGCGTTAACATAAAGGCAAAGACGCTGGTGAAATACACCAGTGCTTTGGCATTGGCCAAATTGGTGAGTAAGCCAAACAAAAACGTACGTGTGACGGAGTGTTCCAGTTTGATCGGGGCTTGTAGGGGGTTCGAAGGACGAAGGCTACTCTTGAGTAACTGGTAGCCCATCCAGCTGAGGTAGAGACCACCGAGCAGTAAGAGGACCTCGTGAAGCCACGCAAAGCGCTCAAAGACCCAGTGTAGACCCAACATCGACAAGCCAGCCCAGAAGACCACCCCAAGCGTGATCCCTGTGGCACCCGCGAGGGCTTCGGTACGTGAGCGCGACATCGCGGTCTGAGACACAAAGAAAAAGTCCGGACCTGGACTCATGACTGCCACCAAATGGACCATCAAAATCGTTAAAATCACGGACACCATACAAACTCCTTGTTGGGAAGCAAGCCGAGTAACGAAAAAAAATCCATCAGGATCACTGTGGCTTCACAGAAAGGCACACGCCTCAATGGACTTTCAAGTATTATAGGGGGCGCCAAAAAAAGGTCACCTGACTACCGTGTCAGATGACCTTTTCATGTCAAGTGGTCTTGGACTTAACACCTAGGTGAATTATTTCCCTTTATTGAGTTCAATAATGCGACGGGTATCCGTGGCGAGCTCATTTAATTGCAAGGCATCGTAGCTCTTAGCAATTAACTCAAGGGCTTCATCACGTTGCGGAGTATTCTGGAATTCACGCACGACGCGTTGAGCACGATCGATGGCAGCAACGTAGGCATGACGGATGAAGTAGAACTTCGCCGTGGAGAGCTCGTGTTGCGCCTGAGCGATCACAAGCTGTTGCATGCGACGACGGGCTTCGGGTGCGTATTGGCTATCCGGGAAGCGCAAAAGCAATTCTTTGAAAATGTCAAACGCTTCGCGTGCCGCATTGGCATCGCGTTCCGCCACGTCTTCGTTCGTGAGCCAAGAGAACCAACCGTCGGTTTCGTTCAGCGTTGCCAACGCTTTCATGTACATGACGTAAGCAGAGTTGGCATCGTTGGGATAGGATTGCAGGTAACGATCGGCCGCTTGAATCGCTTGAGCGGCATCGCCATCTTTCCAGTAGGCGTAGATCAATTCGATCTGGGCTTGCTGAGCGTAGCGACCAAACGGATAACGTGCCTCAAGCTTGGCGTAGTAATCTTTGGCTTGCGTCCAGTTGCCGTCATCCAACGAAGCACGGGCTTCGGTGTAGAGTTTGTCGGCGGACCAGTCAATCGTCGGGTCTTTGTCGAGCGACGAGAGCCAAGAACACGAGGCGGTCGCCAAAGTAATGGTGGTCAAAAGAAGGCCTCGTGCAATGAGGCGCTTAATAGGAAAAAGAAAATTCATGACGAGCAGTACCGAAAAGAATTTAGCTGATTATAACGACCTCTCGGCATTTGAGCAGGTTGATGATGACACTTTACCAAGTTTCGAGGTGGAGGGTGTATGGGGAGAACGCTTAGATAAAGTGTTGGCGACCTTAATGCCTGACGTTTCTCGCGCCCGCCTGCAAAAACTCATTGAAGAGGGTAACGTCGAAGTGAACGGGAGCGTCGTCACAAAAGTGCGTCAAAAAGTAACCGAAGGCGATGAGATTCAGCTTTTGGAAGAGCCGCACATTGACGAATTGTTGGCGTTTACCCCTGAGGATGTGCCTCTCGATGTGGTTTACGAAGACGAGGCAATTATTGTGATCAATAAGGCGCCCGGCTTAGTGGTGCATCCTGGTGCTGGAAATCCCTCGGGGACGGTGCTCAATGGGTTGTTGTATTTGTACCCTGAATTAGCAGAAGTGCCACGTGCAGGGATTGTGCACCGTTTGGACCGTGATACGAGTGGTTTGATGGTGGTTGCGCGAACGCTTGCGGCACAGACGAAGTTGGTTCGTCAACTCCAAGAGCGAACGGTTAAACGCGAATATTGGGCATTGACCTTGGGGTCCGCGGCCCCCGACTTTACAGTGGATGTCCCCATTGGACGTGATCCGCGCAGTCGTACGCGCTTTAAAGGGTTCCCTGGCAGTGTGGGCGTTAAAGCCAAAGAAGCCCGTACCCGTGTTCGCACGGTGGGGTGGAGTGAGTGTGAAGGTTTACCCGTTTCGTGGGTGGCATGTCGCCTTGAAACGGGCCGTACCCACCAGATTCGCGTGCATTTAACGGGTGAAGATTTGCCGCTCATCGGGGATCAGGTCTATCGCGGTCGTGCGCCCGGGTTCACCGTGAAAATTGAGAATGCACTCGACTTTCATCGTCAGGCTCTCCATGCCTCGCGTCTTGGGTTGTTACACCCTGAAAGCGGGGAATATATGGAATGGTTTGTCCCACCCCCAGATGATATGATCGACGTCATGGACGCGCTTGACTTTGGCCCTTGGGACCGTCCGGTGAATGTGTTTGAGAAAGATTTGATCTAGTAAGGACTGCGAGAAAGAATGAGTGAGCTTTTTAAACCGGGTTTAGACATTTTGCAGCCAGAATGGCGTGGGCAAGGCCCTAAGAACGTGGACATGCTGTTTACCTGCCGCAACGGTGGGGTGTCGAGCGGTCCTTGGGGTGGTGCCGATGGCGTGATGGGTCTCAATGTGGGTAACCATGTGGGGGACGCCGAGAGTTGTGTTCGGATGAATCGCCAGATTGTGGCGCAATTAGTTCCGAGTGACCCGAAGTGGATTAAGCAAGTTCATGGGGCCAATATTGTCGAAGCGGATAAGACCGATCCGACGGTGGAGGCCGATGCGGCGTGGACGCGTACGCCAGGTGTGGTCTGCGTGGTGATGGTGGCTGACTGTTTACCGGTGTTGTTAGCCGATGCGGAAGGACAGATCGTGGCCGCCGTGCATGCAGGCTGGCGTAGTCTCGCGAACGGTGTGATTCAACGCACGGTAGCACGAATGCAGTCCGAAATGGGGCGCCCCTTAACGCTAAAAGCGTGGTTAGGCCCTCGCATTGGCCCTGAGAGTTTTGAAGTCGGTAAAGAGGTGTTGGATGCCGTGCGTGCCACGCTCCCGCATGCCGAAGAAGCCTTTAAGCCAGCGATGGATTCTGAACATTATTATGCGGACTTAGGCGAATTGGCCCGTTTAGCCCTAGAAGGTTCGGGGCTCGATCCGAAGAACATTGTGGATTGCCGCTTAAGTACGTATACCGATCCGAACCGTTTTTATAGCTATCGCCGTGATGGCGAAAAATCCGGTCGTCATGCTGCCATGGTTTGGATTAAACCGGCGCAATGAGCGACCCTCAAAAAAATCATCCCCCTAGATAATTACTATTATTGAGAGATACGAAAAGATGAAATCTTCCATTCCCGTCGTAGGTTTTGTTTCCTTAGGGTGCCCGAAGGCACTGGTGGACACCGAGCGGATTGTGACGGAGTTGCGTGCCCGTGGTTATCGTATTGGTACGTCCTACCACGATGCCGATTTGGTGATTGTGAATACCTGTGGGTTCGTCAACGAAGCCATCCAGGAAAGTTTAGAAGCGATTTCTGAGGCCCTCGAAGAAAACGGTCGTGTGATCGTTTGCGGCTGCTTAGGGGGTCGACATGAAGCCGACGGCTCGAACTTTGTGCTCAACAAGATGCCGAAGGTCTTGGGGGTAACGGGGCCGGATTCGGTCGACGAAGTGCTCGCCATGGTCGAAGCACACTTACCGCGCCCGCACGAACCGTGGGATGATTTGGTGCCCGAATGTGGCGTGCGTATGACGCCCAAACACTATGCCTATTTGAAGATTAGTGAAGGGTGTAATCATCACTGCTCGTTTTGCATTATCCCGAACCTGCGTGGTCGCTTAGTGAGCCGTCCGATTGGGGATGTGGTGCGCGAAGCCGAAAGCTTGAAAATGGCGGGGGTCAAAGAACTCTTGGTGATCAGTCAAGATACGGCTGCCTATGGCGTGGACGCGAAGTACAAGTTCTCCTTTGCCAATGGTCGTCCGGTGAAGACCCGTTTATTGGATCTTTGCCAAGAGTTGGGGCGTTTGAATTTGTGGACCCGCTTACACTATGTGTACCCGTATCCGCATGTCGATGAAATCGTCCCCCTCATGGCGGATGGGTTGATTCTCCCGTACTTGGATGTTCCCTTCCAGCATGCGCATCCGCGTATCTTGAAGGATATGAAGCGCCCAGCGAATGCCGAGAAAAACTTGGAACGCATTGCCGCGTGGCGAGCTGTTTGCCCGGATATCACGATCCGCTCGACCTTCATTGCGGGCTTTCCGGGTGAAACCGAAGCCGAATTTGAATACTTGCTCGACTTCTTGCGTGAAGCGCGTTTAGACCGTGTGGGTTGTTTTGCGTATTCGCCTGTCGATGGGGCTCAAGCGAATGCTTTACCGGGCCAATTGCCTGACGAAGTGCGTAACGAACGTCGCGAACGTTTGATGGCATTGCAAAACGAAATTTCCAAAGAAAAACTCGCAGAAAAAGTGGGGAGTGTGCAAGAAGTCCTCATTGACGAGTTTGATGAGGAAGCCGGTTTGGCCATTGGACGCACGAAGGCCGATGCGCCCGAAATCGATGGTAAGGTTTACGTGGAAACGCTGAAAACCTATCAGCCTGGCGACATTGTCAAAGTCGAAATCACCACGAGTGAAGATTATGACCTCGCGGGGGTGCCGGTCGATGAACCGGAACTGCTCGCACAAAAGCGCCAAGACGCCTAAGTCTCTATTGGCGTCCGAAAAGGGGATTCCTAACAGCGGGGATCCCCTTTTTTGCAAACCCACTCTGCGCGGGGCGATGACAAATTTCGCCTAACAAAGCCCACTTTTTCACGACCTAAACCCTGAATTTTCGACTTTTTTGACTCGTCGTGTACGGCCTAAGAAATTTCCCCTAGTTGCCTCTTTGCTTTTCGTTTGAGTGTTATGCTAAGATTTGCCCAACGTAATCTACGGGACTGACGGAAGCAAAGTGGAATCGACCACGTGGACCGTAGATTTTTCATGCCGACCGTCTGGGCAAGGGACTCTACCTTCTCAGGCGGTTTGTCGTCTCTGAGGCACGTTCCCCTCATGTTCTGAATGAAACTTTGGAGATTTACGCATGAAAAAGAAGAATCGCTGGTGTACTGCTTTGGCTGCCGTCGGTATTCACATATGTATCGGCAGTGTGTACGCCTGGAGTGTGCTCACCAAGCCAGTGATGGCTGCCCTTGGACTCACCTTGAGTCAGACAACGTGGGCTTTTTCGATCGCCATTCTCTTTTTAGGGATGTCGGCGGGTTTCTTAGGCGGTATCGTTGAACGTATGGGCCCCTCGATTTCGGGGATTGTCTCGGCCGTCTTTTTCTGTTCGGGTCTAATTGGTACGGGGCTGGCAGTACACTTCCAGTCGCCCGTGATGCTCTACCTCTTCTATGGTGTGATTGGTGGTATTGGCCTTGGGATTGGCTACATCACACCGGTTTCCACCTTAGTCAAATGGTTCCCTGAACACCGTGGGTTTGCCACAGGGCTCGCCATTATGGGCTTTGGTTTTGCGTCGCTGATCGCTGGCCCCTTAATGCGCTACTTAACCGATACCTACGGGTTACAAGAAAACTTCTTCATCTTAGGGGTGGCGTACTTCATCATCATTACGCTCTCGGCCCTTTACTTACGCGCTCCCGTGCGTGGCGAAATTCCGGTGTTGTTAGAAGACGTGATTGCCCGCGCGAAAACGACAGCTGTGAAGCGTCGTAAACTCATGGCCCCGTCGCTCACCCGTGGTCAGGCCATGCGTACGTGGAAGTGGTATGCCCTCTGGTGGATCTTCTTTACCAACATTACGTGCGGTATTGGTTTATTAGCCGTGGCCTCGCCCATGGCGCAGGAAGTCATCGGAATGACGCCTGCGCAAGCCGCATCGCTCGTCGGGATCATTGGGATTGTGAATGGCGCCGGCCGTATCGTTTGGTCGACGGTGTCGGACTGGTTAGGCCGCGGTCTCACGTACATGGTCTTCTTTGCGTTGGAAGTCTGGGCGTTCTGGCAACTCTCCATCACGACCGAAGGGTTGATGTTCCAGTTCCTTGTGTTAGCCATCATCTCGACCTATGGCGGTGGGTTTGCTTGTATGCCTGCCTACATTACGGACATCTTTGGCGTACGCCAGTTGGCCGCGATCCATGGCTCGATTTTGACGGCTTGGGGGATGGCGGGGATTGCTGGTCCCGTGATCTTAGCGATTTTGAAAGAAAACACCGGTGGCTACGACACGACCTTGCATTTGTTTGCTGGTATGTTTGTGCTTGCCTTGATTGTGGCTACGATGCTCCACTTGGGTAACCTCAAAGATCGTAAGACCTGGGCTTTGGACAATCAGGTGCACCAGCCCCAGCATTAATGACTAAGCCTTAATTCACCAAAAGATGAGGGCTCTGTCAGAAGTTAATCTTCAGGACAGAGCCCTTTCGTTATGCGCTCAAAGCGAGCTCGTTAGAAGCGGTACTTAACTGTAGCGCTGATACCATTGGAGGTCACCGTACTGCCATAAGCGCCTTCGTAATTGATGGAAAGCGATGTGGACGGTGTAAGTTGAGCATCGACGCCCAGACCGAGTGTAAAGAGGTTCGTTAAGTGACGAGCCTCCAAAGTGCCCAGTTTTTCGCCACTTGCAAAGAAGGTAGCGCGGGGATGCGTATCACCGTAGAAGTGATTCCAAGCGATATTGCCAGTGACCTTCATCGGTAGGCTACCCACTGTCCATGGTAGTGCACCACGAACCCCGACCGTACTCACGGCTAGGTCGCGAGTAGCGTTATCGGTATGGAGCGAAATACTGCCAACCGTTTCATCCAAATCACTGCTACGCGTATGCATCCAAGCCATACCCACATACGGCTCTAACCGGAAGCTCGACTGGTTGAATCCTAACCAACTGATTTCAGCGTAAACTTCATGGACATTAGTGTGACCGTCTAATTGACTCAAACCATGCAACGTATTGATTTGCAAGGCACGGGTTGTGTCCGTATCGAGGCGGGAGTATGTCCAACCTGCTTGGAACCCAATGGTGTCATTCACGGTCGCTAAGCCATAAAGCCCTAAATGAAGGTCATTACTCTTCACTTTACTCGTATGGGCTTTATTTTCCGTTTGACCACCACCAATGAAGGCCCCAATCGAGGTGTTCGTGGTGGGGGCGATTTCGGCACCCATGAGCCCCGCATAGAAGTCACTATCCAGGTCATCCCCTGTTTGTCCTAACGTGGACCAATGACCCATACCAGTGACCCACAGTTGAGCACGACTCGAGGGCAGACTCACGCGTTCGCCAGAGAGTCCCAGCGCCGTGTTTTTCACGGTTTGGGTGAGGCTGAGTGTATTCACCACATTAGCATTGGATGCATTAAGCAACGTTTCGTCGCCTAAGGACTCGAATGTGGCTCTCATGTCCGCTTGGTTAGCACTCAAAAGCGTGTTGAAGAGTTCACTATCCGGATTAGCTTCGATATGGTTAGCAATGTCAACACCGTTGGCATTGTTAGCGTAACTCGCCATTGTGTGGGTGGTATCACGACTTAAAGTACCCGTTAACGTGCTTCCCGTTCGCGTGACTTCGCTCGTAAAGAGGGCGTAATCATTGGTGGTGTTGAGCGTTTCCGTGGTCGCTGGTTCTGCCGCAGCACGCAAAGCACGGCGTACTCGTGCTTGAGGTTGCGTGGGTGTCGTGTCCCCAATCTGAATGTCAGAGGCTTCTAACGTCGTCGTTAAGGTCCCTGTGGTATACGCCTCTTTGAGTTGCTCAGGGTTATCCAAACGCAACGTCACCTTGGCGTTTTTCGCTAAGGTGAGTTTCCCTGCCGTGGTTTCCTGCCCGAGTGTCAGCAATAACGTGCCTTGATCTTTCACCGTGATATCGACACTATGGGTGGCATCGTCACGATGACTGAGTTCACCTTTCTGGGTGAGCGTGTCTTGATATTGAGACAGTAACCCAAATGAGCCACCCTCAACAATGACATGACCATTGGCACTGCCGGTATTGACGTTATTGGCCCCGAAGGATTCGCTAAAGCCTAACAACGTCCCCGCCTTAACCGTGGTGTCCCCTTGGTAGGTGTTGTCACCAGTGAGTACCAGTGTCCCAGCCCCGTCTTTAATCAGTGCTCCGTTGTAGCCATTCGTATCCAGTTTGGCTTGGATGGCTTGAGCACGTTTTTCCCAATACGTTTTACGCCAGGCAGCGGCATCGTTAGAATCGATACTGGAGTCGGCGATATTCGGTAACGGATTGTCGGTAGTGAGGATATAAGGATCGGCCTCAAGGTTCGTGCCGTTTTCGGTGTGTTCCATCCAGGCCAGATCTTCGGCTTTTCGAGCATCGAGGGCTTTTTGCGAAATATCGTTTGTCCACACATCAAGCGAGCCCGCGGACAGGTCATAGGCAAACGTTCCTAAGAGCTGAGCGGGACCGTACATGCCTTTTTGCAGATCAGGCACACCCCAACCGTAGCGTACATCTGGCACACCGTCTTCGGCAGTCCAATGATTAAAGACCGTTCCATCAGGATTAGTATGACTCGCCGTCGTCAGTAACACGTCACGCACTTGCACGGCACTCATTTCTGGGTAGCGCGACATTAACACCGCCATAGCGCCACTCACGTGGGGAGCTGCCATAGAGGTGCCACCCCAAGCAGCGTAGCCTGGGTCGCCAATGGCACTGCCTTCTTCGACATCGACATAGTGATCGTCGACTACGGTACTACTATAGATTTTCTTCCCAGGGGCAACCACTGTCCACCACTTCGCATTACCCGCTTCGTTGAAATTGTCGACGAGTTCATAGTGCGTGGCGTCAACCTGAGCGAGCCCAGCGACGGCAATCCAATGGGATTCCGCTTCTGGGTTGAAGTAAGGATAGAGGGGACGGTGATAGGGCATGGCAAAGTTTCGATTGCCCGTCGTAATCACCTGAACGACCTGGGTGTCCTTCACCGCATCCCATGCGGCATCAACGAAAGTTTTGCCGCCAGCGTATTGCTTCTGGAATAAGAAATATTCGTATTCGGTTTGAGCGGTTGTGTCGGTCGCATAAGAGACACTTTGCGTATTAATGCGCAGATTGGTCCCGAAGGAATTGTTGATCACCCCACCACGCTTGGTTCCGTTCGCTTTAACGAGGTCTTGAGCGAGAGCACTCCAGGCGGTGTAGAAATAACCATAGTCTTGGAACGGACCATAATTCGTATTGTCCGTGCCCCCTGTGTTGCCGACCCACACATCGGCTCCCCACGCGACACCGTGGAATTCACTGCCATCACGATTGGCTCCGACGGTTCCGGTCACGTGAGTACCGTGGCTGTCGTTGCGTTGGCCGATGAAATTACCATCCATGTCAAAGGCTTCGCCTTTTTCGTAGTTACCATTGCCAAAGACATCGGTAATGCCAGGGACTTCCGTTTGATAACGATTCCCGGTGCTCGTGTAGGTCCCTTGAGCACGGGAAGCGTGGAAACGTTGACCCGCTAATTCGGGGTGTTTTTGTAAAAGGGCACCGGAGTCCATGACACCCACGGCGGTGTTTTGTCCATGAAAGCCTAATGCGTAGGCACTTGAGGCGTTCATGGCGGTTAAACCCCAATCTTTCTGGTATTCCGCAGATTCCCATGACGTGCTGGCACTGGCCACATCAGTCGTAGTGCTAGCCACCGTTCCGTTTTCCACATAGCTGGCTTCACTGACGGTACTTAAGCCGAGTAGGGCAACCGCCAATAGGGTCAAAGCTCCTTTGGCACTACGGACATGCGAGCGGTGGTGTTCGTCGGTGACAACAAAACAATGCCGTTCCGGACTCCACTGCGTTTTGAAAATGCGATTCATAGTTTTGCTCCTCAACAAAACAAAAGTTGCTTGGAAAGTCTCTTTTTGTCGTAAAGAAACTTTGACGAGTATACCCTTATTACCTAGTAAAATTGTTTTTAATCAACCTAAGTAAGATATAAACATTAAGCAAAAAGAATTAATTTTTACCATATCTATGAGGAGCGACATTGATTGCTCGATCTATGGTGGCATTTTTGATGGCTTTAGTGGTTAATCCCAATAGGGAAAATGCTGAGTAAGCTACAAGAAGTCACGACCGTTTCCAGTCGAAGTTAGTGCATGGGATTAGGCGGGTGGGAAAGGGATTTTTAGGGAATAGCTGTCCGGCGAAGGTTGAGGACGCCCCTATTTAGGGGATTTGGATTAAACCTATACCGCTTTCTGAGAGGTGAAGGTGAAAAAAACACCCGGGTTGCGTTATTATGGACGAAAGTTTTTTCCTCGATCCTAGTCAGTGGGAGAACCCTGTGCACCTTTTGATTCCCAAATGGGACCAAAGTGATAACGCCAGAATAAAAAACAGTTCACTAGGATAGAGTTTTCGCTCATATGGAATTGACCGATGCGATCCAATACTTTGCTCAAGCGTGCATTATCGTTAGCTATTTTCGCCATGAGTTCCGCGGTAGGAGCGGTCTCGCTCGGCGACTTAACGGTGTTAAGCCATCCTGGCGAACCCATGGAGGCCACGCTCAAGATTGAAGACCTCGACTTAACGATTTCCCCCCTATTGGTGCGAGTTGCACCCCCAGCCACCTACATGCGTGTCGGGGTGAACTGGCCTCAACAAGTTCAAGATTTAAAGTTAGTCCGTGATGGCTCCAGTAATGCCATCCAAGTGAAAGTCATTGGCACGAAGCCAATCGATGCTCAAAGTTTCCCGTTGTTAATCGAACTCAATGCTGGTGGCAAGATTTCGGTTCGTAATTACCAAATCGTCAGCAAAAATGGTCGCTTCCATGTGTTGGAAGGCCATACGGCTCCGAGTCTGAGTGGGGCAGCGTTGGCAACAGCCCCCACCATTCCGGTCGTGCCGTTGGGCGACGCGCATAAAGCGGCACTCACACCGAGTAACCAAGATAGTCAGAGTGTCGCACAGCAAGTGGCGCAAGCAAAAGCCAATTCGAAGACACACACCAAGATCGAACAACGACCGCTCGACGGGCGTCCGATGATGAAGGACGTCAAGAAAGTGGACGCCAAAGCCAGCGTTGAGAAGGACGACAAGCTCCCGCTCGTTAACGACTCCAAACCCGTTCCGGTTCCGAGTATGTTGGAACCGAAGCTTCCCACCAATGTCCGTACGGTGAAAAAGACGGCGCCCCGTAAGCAGCGGGCTCCGGAAATCGTACGTCAGTATGTGGCATTGAATGGCTTTGATGCCTCCCAGCCCTTTAAGGTCCAAAAGAGTATGACGCTCTGGTCGGTGGCCAAACTTTATTGGCCAAGCTACCGTGGGGCTACGCTCGAGCAGTTGTTGATTGCCTTCCGCGACCACAACCCGAACAGTTTCGAAAAGGGTGATCCGAATGTGCTCTTAAATGGAGCCATCCTGAATCCGCCAAGCATGGAAGATGTGTTTGACATCGAACCTCAGGAGGCTTTCCGTTTGATCCACGGGGCCAACACCCCGGTGCCGCCTCCGACGCAAAATCTGATTGATGCCCAGAAAGTCTCGAATACGTTAGCTGGATCCGTGGCGGATGCGCAGGACGCCGTGCGTACGGAAGGTAAGTCCGAAACAGACATTACCCAAGCGGGCCGTGCCACGCTCGAAAGCGGTAAGAGCTTGATGACCCAGACGGATGCTGCCGTGGGTCAGGTCGTGGAAGCCACCAAGGAAACGATTGAAAAAGCGGCCGAAGAGAAATTAGTGGGCACGACGGAAACAGAAGCTGTCCCCACAACGACCCCACCGAGCACGGATGCTACGTCGGGGGGCCAACCCAATACGCCCGTTCCGGTTACGATGGCCGCGAGCGTGAGCACCGCTGAAACCCCGGCCCCACAGGTGACCGTCACCGACAATACGGTGCAGGCCAGTGTGGCGACTCAAGACGGTAAGGTGGAACAGGTTCCCGTGCCCGCGGATGACGTGGCGGATGCCACGACGGCTGGGTTAGCCCAAGGGAAGTCCCTCGAAGAAGCCCAGGCGATGAAGACCGAAGTCGCGCAAGACGCCGTGGCTGCGAAGCAAAGTGAAACGACAAAGGCCGTGAAGCAGAACACCGAGTCGCATGAGAAACCGGTCATCCTCGGCGCCAACAACGCTGGGACAACGCCCACGACGAGCGAAAACACAACGCTCAATTCGTTGGTGACTGGGGAACCGAAGTTACCTTCCGACACGGCGAACGTAACGGCGAGTACGAGCTCCACACCGGAGGCTCCGAAGGCAGAGGTGAAAGACGCGCCGGTGAGCACCCCTGCGAGCGAACCGGTTGTGAAGGAAGAGGCCAAAGCGACGGCGAGCGCTGCCCCTGCCAAGAGTACGACCGAAGAACCGACGCCATACTGGTGGGCGGGGATTGGTTTACTCGCCCTGTTACTCTTAGGGTGGTTTATCAAGACGCGTAAGAAAGACGAGGAACCCGAAGACGATCGTAAGCAGGGCGTGTTGGTGAAGACCGAGATAAAGCCCGCAACGGCCGCTCAGTTGAGTGCCGTGGAAAAGACGGTCGACGAAGCCGTGAAGAACGGAACCACCGCGGGGGCGATGGGGGTGGGCAGTATGGCCTACTCCGAAGCCTTACAAAAGGAATTAAAGCAAAACGAACCCTTGACGGTGGCGGTGGCGCCTGAACAGCCGTGGTTGGATCCCAACGACAAAGAATTGCCTCCCTTACCGGAGGATGCCAACACTGCCGCTGGCGACTTAGCCAAGCACGCAGAACAGACGCAAGCGCTGCTCGAAGAAGTGGATCTGAGTTTGGAGGCGGCGGCTGAGGACACGAAGGTGGCTCAAGCGGACGCACCTGCCCAAAAAGAACCGCCCGTTTCGAATAAAGAGATGGCGCTTCAGGCCGCGCTCGAAGCGAAATACAATTTGGCGAAGTCCTTTGTCGGGATCGGAGCCGTGAACGAAGCGCTCGAACTCTTAGACGAAGTGCGTCGTCGTGGGACGGCCGATCAGCGTGCCCGTGCGATGGAATTGGCGGCCAGTATCCCCGCGAAAAAACTCCCCGAAGGGGAGGTCGCGTCGGATTCGACCGATAAACCCATCGCGTAATGGAGTGTGGACGAGCCCATGAAACTCGCCCTTGGCATTGAATATGACGGCGGGGCCTTTAACGGTTGGCAAATCCAACCCGATTGCCCCACCGTACAGGGAACGCTCGAACGTGCGATCGAGCGTTTCGTCTGTCAGCCCGTTCCTACGATTTGTGCAGGCCGCACCGATACGGGGGTCCATGCGACCCATCAGGTGGTCAGTATTGACGCACCCGTTGATCGACCCATGCGTAATTGGGTTCGCGCCCTCAATACCTTTTTACCCGATACGGTGTCGGTACGTTGGGCACAGGTGGTGCCCGAGGATTTCCATGCGCGCTACAGTGCGCGTGAACGTACCTACGAGTATTGGATTTATAACGAAGCCATCCGTTCGCCCATTATGGAAAAACGAACGGGCTGGGTGTTTCGCCCGTTAGATGTCGCCCGTATGCAAGCGGGGGCTCAACCGCTCTTAGGAGAGCACGACTTCACGAGTTTTCGTGCCTCGGAATGCCAGGCAGCAACCCCCGTGCGTACGATTACGGATTTACGTATTCGTCGCTTTGGTTCGCTCGTCGGGATTCGAATTAGTGCGAATGCGTTTTTGCAACACATGGTGCGCAACATTGTGGGAACGCTCATTTATGTGGGCACTGGCCGGGAAGAACCCGAATGGGTCAAGACCGTGCTCGAAGCGCGTTGTCGCGCCGAAGCCGCTCCAACGTTTAGTCCCTCGGGGCTCTATCTCACGGGGGTGCGCTACGAGGTGGACACGATTGCGCCCTATGGCGCTAGTCCGTTCGGATGGTCGCCAGAGGCCTAAACCAAGGCCTCTGAGCTCGTATAATCCCAGTGACGTCCAAGAGACCTTCACCTTTTTCAATCGATGAGTCAATTATGAGTTGGTTAACACACATTCTTCCGAAGATCAAACGTGAAAGCGATGGGGAACGCAAGAAAGCCAGTCCTATTCCTGAAGGGGTATGGACGAAGTGCCCGGGTTGCGATGAACCGCTGTTTCAGGAAGAACTCCGTTTGTCGTTACAGGTGTGTCCGAAGTGTGGTTACCACCATCGCATTGGCGCCCGTGCGCGCTTATTTGCCTTTTTGGATCAAGGCTCCACGACGGAAATCGGGGCAGAGGTTGTACCGGGCGACCCCTTAGGGTTCGTCGACAGTAAGCCCTACCCGAAGCGCATCGCCGAAGCAGCCGCTAAAACAGGCGAAACCGATGCCTTGGTAGTGATGTCGGGTACGTTGCGTGCTCAGCCCATGGTTGCCGCTGCCTTTGAATTTAATTTCATGGGGGGTTCGATGGGGAGCGTGGTGGGCGAACGCTTTAGCTTAGGGGTGGAAGAGGCCTTACGTTTGAAGTCGCCCTTTGTGTGCTTTACCGCGTCGGGCGGCGCCCGTATGCAAGAAGGCTTGATTTCGCTCATGCAAATGGCCAAAACTACGGCAGCGGTGGCGAAATTAGCGCAAGCGCAACTCCCCTTTATTACGGTGTTAACCGACCCGACGATGGGCGGCGTATCGGCGTCCTTTGCGTTTATCGGTGACGTGGTGATGGCCGAACCCAATGCACTCATCGGGTTTGCGGGACCCCGCGTGATTGAGCAGACCGTGCACGAAAAGTTGCCCGAAGGCTTCCAGCGTGCGGAATTCCTCTTAAAGAAAGGTCAAATCGACATGATCGTGGACCGTCGTGATTTGCGACCCAAGATTTCCATGATCACGCAGATGTTGATGCGTAAACCGCCAGTGACTGGCGTCTAAACCCAAATACTTTGCAAAAAACCGCGTATCGCTGGGTATGCGGTTTTTTCCCATGAGTCCACTAGAAAATGAAGTTTGAATCGAATCATCTAGCCGATTGGTTAGCTCATATTGAAGCCCTTCACGCCATCCCGATTGACATGGGATTGGATCGTATGCGTGAGATGGTCAAACGCTTAGGAATCACCTTTAAGGGGCAAACCACGATTTTGGTTGGGGGCACGAACGGAAAAGGCTCGAGCTGTGCGCTGCTCGAGCACATTTACCGTGCCGCGGGCTATACGACCGGTATGCATACCTCCCCCCATTTAATGCGCGTGAACGAACGTTGCGTCATTAACGGTAAAGAGGTAAGCGATGAGCGATTGATCGACGCCTTTCGTGAGGTGGAAGCGGCTCGCGCGGAGATGACGCTTTCTTACTTTGAATACACGGGGCTCGCGTTTTTAAAGATTTTCCAAGACGAAGCGCTCGACGTCGTTATCCTCGAAATTGGACTCGGTGGACGATTAGACGCGATGAATGTGATTGATGCCAATGCGGCCCTCATTGCCACGGTCGGTATTGACCACGTGGCCTTCTTAGGGAACACCCGTGAGAAGATTGGCTGGGAAAAAGCCCACATTTATCGTCCGGGCGCGCCAGCGGTGTTAGCCGATCCGGATACACCTCAAACCGTGCGCGACGTTGCGCAGCAACTGGGCGCCCTCAAGACCTTCTTAAACGAAGACTATCGCTATACGATCAATGCCGATGGCACGTGGGATTTCACCTTGGGTGAGCTCAGCTGGACGAATTTACCGCCCTCGAATTTGGTTGGTCGCAATCAGTACCAAAACGCCGCCGGGGTGTTGGCGGTTGTGGCGCGACTGCTCTCACGCGTTCCCGTGACGCGTGACGCGATCGAGAAAGGGTTGCACACGGTGCGTTTGGCGGGACGCTTTGAAGTCGTCCAAAAAACGCCGTACCCGATCGTGATCGATGTGGGTCATAACCCGCAGGCCGCGAGCGTTTTACGTCGGAACATTTTGGATACGAAGCGTCCTGGGGAGCGTACGATCGCCGTTTTTGGGATGTTGGCCGATAAGGACATGCAAAGCGTCGCGGGGTTACTCAAAGACGTCTTTGACGCGTGGTACATCGCCTCGCTCACGGGACCTCGTGCGGCCACGGCCGAGCAGTTAGCGGCGGCGATGGTGGCTGCTGGGGTCGACGAAACCCGCATCCAACGCTATGACGATGTGGTGAGCGCCCTTCTTTCTGCTCGATCCGATGCCTTAAAGGTATGTAAGTGTGAGAATTCGGGTCGAGAGGCGTGCGAGCCTGTTAGAATGATCATATTCGGCTCTTTTGTCACGGTTACCGCCGCAGCGGAAGCATTGGCCAAAGACGGTATCGTGATGTAAAGCCTGAAATACTCGAGACGATGTCTTTCGTTGGAGACATCGTCTCCCCCTCACGAAGACTTTCGTCTGGGGAATCGAAATCGATTAGCTAATTCATACCTTTTTTCGTTGTGAGTAAATATATGGCGTTTCCTAATCCCTTCAAAAAAGAACCCAGTTCGTCGAGTGCTCCGCGTGTGGAGCCGCGTGTCGAACCACGTCTTGGGGCAGGCGACGCCCAGGATGATTCACCTTGGGTCAGTCATGATGAACCCACCGTTAATCCGGGAGCGTCGTTGCATCCTGAGCGTAACGATGGTCCGCGTTTAGGGGCGGTTCCCACGATTGAAACCGAATCGACGGAAACGTTCTCACTACGCAAAGAGGAACCGTTAACGGTGCCGACACAAACTGAAGCGGTCGATGACACGCCCGAGCCCACGCCGAAAACCACGCTCGCGAGTTTATGGGCGAAGTTAACGCACAAGGAGAAACGTACCCCCGAAACGAAACCCGTCACCGAAACCGTGGCGCCGGAAGTGGGTGAACGTGTTACGCGCACTCCTTCGGACGCGCCCACGAGTGTGGAACACATGGGGGCTCCGGGCACATACGGGATTGTGGGGTCGGATGTACCGCCGCCCAGTCCTACACCGATTCAAACGAAGCGCGCAAAACCGATTCCGAGCGATCAAGAACTCTTGGCACGTCAGAAAACCCGTAACCGTTTGGTGGGGGCAGCCGCGTTATTGATGGCGGCGGTCATTATTGCGCCGCTCTTTTTGGATAGCGAAAAAGCCATTGACGAGGCCAAAGTCTCGACGACCATTCCTCCGGTGACGGACGCACAACGGGTCGAAGTGCCGCTGGAAAAACCGGCGGAAACCACGACCACGGTGGGCGCTCCGACCACGTCGGATCCAGCGCCGGTCTTAACCGGAAGCGCTGCGGTGAATAGCGATACGGGCGCCTTGCCGCTCGCGACACCGCCTGAGACGAGCACGACGCAACCTGCCACCAACGTGGCCCCGGCGCCGAGCGCTCCGGAAAAGGTGAAGGAAGAGCCCAAGAAAGTGGCTGACACCCCGAAACCGGAAAAAGTCGTGAAGACCCCAGAAAAGCCGGAAAAAACCGAAGCCACGGCGACGGGTAAGGGCTTTTACGTGCAGGTGGTGGCCGTGAGTGGCGAATCGCGTGCCAATGCCGTCCTGAAAAAACTCCACGACAATGGGTTACCCGCTTACAAGATGAAGGTCGACGGAAAGAACATTTGGCGTATCCGTGTGGGGCTCTTTAAGACCCGTCAGGAAGCGCAATCCGCGATTGGAAAACTCGTTTTGTTGGGTTACCACGATAAACTTAGTCCCGAAATGCAATAATGCGCTGGATTTTCCGCTAGAATCAAGCGACATTTTTTGAGCAAGGACTCCAAACTCCATGAATGAAATTGACTGGCTCATCTCGGCGCTCTTATTGGTCTCCACGATCGTAGGGATCATGCGTGGCGTGGTGCGCGAAAGTTTCGCTATCGTCGGTTGGATTGCTGGCGGGATGTTAGCGCTACGTTATGCGGGCGAGCTGGCCGATCATATTCCCATCGAGTCGGCGGGCGTGATCGTTCGAACGATCATTGCGGCCGTCGTGATTGTCGTCTTGTGCTTAGTGGCAGTGGGTCTCTTTGGAACGCTACTCCGTAAGCTCTTGGAAGTGGCGGCACTCTCGTTTGAGGATCGCGTCTTGGGGGCTATTTTTGGATTCTTGCGTGGGATTGTGGTGGTGTGTGTTTGTGTTTTTGTGTTTGGTCTCTCGGATCAAATGCGTAGCACCCACTTGTGGCAACAATCGGCCTTGATTGGGCCAGCGCAAAATGTGATCACCTGGGCGATGCCGTATATGCCGCGATGGGTGCAAGATTTGCGCGGTACCCCGGGGCAACCTGCGAACTGATTTTGATGGAAGTGATCCACTCTCTGCGTTTGGGAAAGTGGATCATTTTTATTTGAGCTATTGGCTAGAGAGGCTCTTTTAGTGGCCGCTCACAAAACTTTTGTTTTTTAAAAGGAAAGTACACACTATGTGCGGAATCGTGGCGCTCGTTTCTAACGAAGCAGTCAACCAACGCGTCTATGACGCGCTTCATCTTCTGCAACATCGCGGGCAAGACGCGGCAGGGATTGCTACGCTCGATGGGTTACAGTTCAACATCTTTAAAGGCATGGGTATGGTGCGTGATGTGTTCCGTACCCGCAACATGCGTAACTTAACCGGGAATATCGGTATCGGTCACGTGCGCTATCCAACGCAGGGGTGCGCGACCTCGGCCGAAGAATGCCAGCCCTTTTATGTGAACGCGCCTTACGGGATTGCGCTCGCGCACAATGGGAACTTAACGAACGCCGATGCGCTTCGTCAGGAACTCTACGATACGAACCGTCGCCATGTGAACACGACGAGTGACTCGGAGGTGTTACTCAACGTGCTCGCGAGCGAAATCTCCAACGTGACGCAAAATGGCGTCAAGCTCACGGCCGATGTGGTCTTTAATGCGGTTCGCGCCTTACACCGTCGTATTCGTGGCTCCTACGCGTGTGTGGCGTTGATTGCTGGTAAGGGGGTGTTGGCCTTCCGTGACCCCTATGGGATTCGTCCGATTGGTTGGGGCTATATGGATCGCCCCGATGGCGGTCGTGATGTGATGATTTCGAGTGAATCCGTGACGATGATCGGTTTGGGGTTCAAGTTTGAACGTGACTTAAAGCCGGGCGAAGCGATGTGGATCGACTTGGAAGGCAACGTGACGTTCTGCGAAACGGCTGACCGTGCGCTCCTGTCGCCCTGTGCCTTTGAATTCGTGTACTTTGCCCGTCCCGACTCCATGATCGATGGGATTAGCGTCTACGGGGCGCGTTTGCGTTTAGGCGAATACTTAGCCGATACGATTGCCCGCGAAATGGACTTAAGCGGTATTGACGTGGTGATGCCGATTCCGGACAGTGCTCGTCCGTGCGCACAGCAGCTCGCGAGCAAACTCAATATTCCGTACCGTGAAGGGTTTATTAAGAACCGTTACGTGGGCCGTACGTTTATCATGCCGGGTCAGGCCGTGCGTCGTAAGAGCGTGCGTCAGAAGTTAAATCCGATGCCCGTGGAATTCGTCGGTAAGAATATTCTGTTGGTGGACGACTCGATCGTGCGTGGCACGACGATGCGTGAAATTGTGCAGATGGCTCGCGACGCGGGCGCCAAAAAGGTCTACGTTGCCTCCGCTGCCCCGCGCGTGATGTTCCCGAACGTCTACGGGATTGACATGCCGACGCGCAAGGAATTGATCTGCGGTGATGGTAAGAGCGCTGAAGAAGTCTGCAAACTCTTGGGAGCGGATAAAGTGATTTTCCAAGAGCTCGATGACTTAAAGCGTGCCCTACACGACATGAATCCGGCTATCCCGCGCTTTGATTGCTCCTGCTTTGATGGGGACTATGTGACGGGCGACGTGAGTGTGGACTACTTGGATCGCTTAGGGAAAGCGAGCGAAGTGGCGCATGCCGCGGCAGAAAGTAAGCCCACGGATGCCGGTCAAGACGATTAATCAACGAGGTAAAGGAGTGAGCGATGCGTACGTATGAAACCGCAGACGAGCTTCCAGAGGGCGTCTATCGGCTCGATCAGGAAACCGCTTGGCATTTAATCCAAGAAGGGAAGGCCTTTTTGCTCGATGTGCGTACCCCTGAGGAATACCGTGAAGGCCATATCGAGGGCGCAACGCTGATTCCGGTGGATTGGATCGTTCAGGCCCACACCGATGGGTTACCGAGTAAAGACACCCCGATTCTTATTTACTGCCGGGCGGGTAAACGCGCTCAGGTGGCTGCCGAGGTGTTGGGGGCGCTTGGTTGGAAGCGCGTCGCGAACATGGGGGGCACGCTCGAGTGGCCCTATGGGCTCGTGAAGTAAGCTCACCTCCTTTTCGTCATCCATAAAGAAAACGCTTTCCTTGACTGGGGAAAGCGTTTTCGTTTGGGGGTGTGGGGACCATTACGGGAGTTTGACGGTGATACTCGTTCGGCTCACACTACCCGCATCATCCATGACGCTCAATTGATGGCGTCCTGCACCGAGCGCAACCCCTAGGGGTTCATTGGGACGACTCACTCCCAAATAGCGGGCGCCATCGTACCAGTAGAGTTTTTGCACGTCCCCTTGCGCGGTCCCTTTGAGTACGACACTCGCTTCCTTTTCGGACGCGGTGCCGGCATAGAGGAGGGCGTCCTTGGCGGGCCTCAGAATCTGGGGAGCGCGACTTTGTGATTCGTTGGCGCACGGGCTACTCCAAGCAGGTAATTGCCCGAGTGAGGTGCCTTGCGCTTTGGCTAAGTCCACCAGATGGGCGGGCCAGCTTTCGGCATACACCCACGTTTGCGCGTCATTGCCACAGGTGCGCTCGCCTTTGTCGTTCACTGCAACGAGTTTTAACCAAGGACTCTGGGCAATGGGACTTTTCCCGGGAATAAACCACGCGGAGGTGGTTTCCGTGCAGCGTGTTTTCCCGTCGGAATCTTCCACCGGATCCCCCGTGCGTGCACACACCGCGATTGATTGCACCTTTTGGGGTTTGGGGACGTCAATATCGGCAGTGTCGAGCGTAAAACCTGGCGTATTCACGAGCGTACGCGCAGCCTCGGTAAAGAGCGGTAGGGCGACGGCGGCTCCCTTTAATTTCGCGTTCGGACGGTTATTAAAGTTGCCTAACCACACCGTCATGGCATAGGGGCCAATGAGCCCTGCTGCCCAGGCATCCCGATAACCGTTTGAGGTCCCTGTTTTGACGGCTAAGGGAACACTCACCGAACCGGAGTTGACCGTGAGTCCCGCACTTTGGAGCATCGCGCGGACAATCCAGGCGGCCTCAGGACTCACGAGGGGCGTTCCCGTGCTGCGGGTCGCGTCGAGCGTATAAACCAAGGCCTGATCGATCCCCCCGTGGGCGAGACTCGCGTAGAGTTCGGTTAGCTTTTGCATCGATAAGCCGGCCGTACCGAGGGCAATGGGTAGTCCGTAGTAGGCCTTATCGTGGGGTAAATCGACCCCTGCGGTTTTGAGCAGATCGTAGAGGTCCGGGTTTAATTCGCTCTCAAGCGTCAAGGCCGGAATATTGCGACTTTCGATGAGCGCCGTTTGTGCCGACAAGGGCCCCTTAAAGGTGTTGTCTTCGTTCTTGGGTTCGTAGCCCGACCAGTTGCGTGGCTCATCCAAGAGAATCGTTTGCGAGTGGATACGCCCTTGATCGAGGGCTAAGGCATAGATAAAGGGTTTGAGCGTGGAGCCGACACTGCGGATCGCTCGCGTCCCGTCGACTTCGCCTTCGATCGTATCGTCAAAGAAGTCGGCACTCCCGATTTGGCTGAGCACCTGATTGGTGCGGGTATCGACGAGAAAGAGGGCAGCGTTTTTCACGCCATAGGGGGTCAATTCCCCCATCTTCGCTTTCATCACCTCGTTAAGCCGTTGCGTTAGTCGAAGCGACAACGTGCCATCAATACGGCTCGCTTGGGGCGCCATCTGTTCGAGCATACGCACGTAGTGAGGCGCCTCAAAGGGGAGGTTTGTGTAACTGAGCCCCGTGCGGGGCGCGAGCAGCGCGGATCGTAGACGCTCCGGGTACACTTCACGCGAGAGTAACGTGTCCCCCAAGGCCACGCGCGCCCGGTCAAAGTCTTCCCCCCCTTGCGGGTTACGTTTCACCGGGTTTTGCGGGACGACGGCGAGCGAAATCGCTTCGCTCGGCGTTAACTTATCGGCAGACTTGCCAAAGTAGATTTGACTCGCGGCTTGGGCACCTTCGACGTTCCCCCCGTAAGGGGCGAGCGCAAAGTAGGCTTCCAATATCTGCTCTTTACTGTAGAACTGCTCATAGCGCAGCGCCCAGAGGATTTGTTCGAGTTTGCCCTTAATCGACTTGGTGTTGAGCCCCAACTCCATACGTGCCACCTGCATCGTGATGGTGGAGGCGCCAATACTACGGCCCAAAAGGGATTGCACCGACGCACGAATAAGCGAGAGCGGATTCACCCCAGGGTGCTTATAGTAGTAGCGATCCTCGTATTCGAGCGTACTTTTCACCAAGTCGGGCGAGAGCTCATTGAGTTTGACGGGGAGTCGATACACCCCATCCTCAGCGAGCGATAGGCGTAAGAGTACGCCCTCACGGTCGTAGATCGCTCTCGAATATTTTTCCGGGGTCGTTAAGGGCGGTTGCGGTAATTCGTGCACCGCCCACGTGAGTACCCCAAATGCTGCAACGCCCAGGGCTAATGTACTCAATACCACTATGGGCAACGTCTTGGCCATGCCAGCTCTCTCCTACATCACGGTTGACGCTTCACGGTGAGGGATCCCGCGGCGGTCATGCCGTTTACTGAGGGCGAACGACTTAAGTGAGCTTCACTCGGAGGTAAGGTAAAGGTCCCTGGGGTCGTTGCGCGAAGGTTATAGCGTAAGACCGTTTCATTTTCGGTGGGTTCCACCAAGAAAACGACGCGATCTTCATCATTGATTTGTTCTACTTGCGCAGGCAAATCCTCGCTCGAATTCGTGACGAGCGTAAAGCCCGCCGGTAGCAGATCCGTGAGTACGATCGTATCCTGATCGTCGCCTTGATAACGGGTCACGCGAATCTCGACCGTGATTTGGTCGCCTAGTGCGAGACCGCCTTTCAAGGGTAGGTCATTTTTCAGGATCGTCTTACGTACCCGGATGCCGGCCTCTTGGGGCACGCTCGGTAACGTGGCTCGGTAGCCTGACG
Source organism: uncultured Sutterella sp. (assembly GCA_905192805.1). Classification (GTDB taxonomy): domain Bacteria; phylum Pseudomonadota; class Gammaproteobacteria; order Burkholderiales; family Burkholderiaceae_F; genus Sutterella. Next base: position 25,867 of record CAJJMF010000005.1, read on the forward strand.
CACTCCACGCATAGTAGAGTCCTTCCTTTTTACCACTCATGGTGAGCGTTATGCAACCCGTGATATCGGCTTTTGCCCCGTTTAGGGTAGGCGTGAGCGTAATCTCGTGCGCACTAAACTCGTTCGACCATTTTTGGCAGGTCAGTTCTACGGGGGATGCGTTCGCACCGTCCGCAGGTGTTTCTAGGCCCGCGACTAAGCTCATGAGGGCTTCACTCGCTAAGGCACGTGGCAATTGCGCCGGCGCATCGGTGAGTGAAGAGAGGGTGTCTTTCACGAGGTTCGCATCGCGTGCGTAGCGCAGTGCCGCCAAGTATTCGGGGAGTTCGTCACGCGTGGTTTTCCCGAGGGTCACAGGTCCCGTCAAGAGGGGTTTCACTTCCTCCGTGACGCCCATTAACGCATAACTTAACCCCATCCAACGGCGCGTAATATCGGTGCGCACATCGATTTGATTGGTCTCGATCTGCTGACGTAACCACTCTAAGGGTTCGGTCGTGAGTACCCCGGCACGCGTGAGCGTATAGAGGAGGTAACTGTAGGCTTGGGCATCGCGCAGGGTCAAAATCGGCGTGTTATAGAGCGACTGACGGGCCTCTTTGACGAGCTGCTGCGCAACCGCGTCTGCTTCGGACGGAATCCCTTGTGTGCGCACGAGCAGTGCAAAGTCGAGCGCTTTGGCAGTCAGTGCCCAATCCGGGTGGGGCGCCGTACCCGCGCGTAAGGGTTCCATAAACCCACCCCACGGGAGTCGCGCTTTAATGAGTGACACCGTCACGGGGACGCGCTTTTTGAGCTCCTCGGAGACGTCGGTGGCACTCAGACCTAAGGCCGTGAGTAATTGCGGTTTACGGGCCAAATAGGTCCACGCCATGGCGGTATCGATTTTCGCTTCTAAGTCGAGCGGGTCGTCACGCAATTGGCTCACTAAGCTCGCGGCCACCGGCAGGGGACTCGGTCCTACAAAGAGTTCGGTTTTCGCTTCAAAGGGTAAGAGTTCGGGAAGCGCTTTGAGGGTGAGGGTGGGCGCTTCAATCCTTCCCCAGTCCGACTCGGTTCGCGCTAAGGTGGCCGGGCGCACCGAGAGCGTGCGATCCCGCACCACGGTTTGTCCCAACCCCGTTAATTCGGTACGAATCTTGGCACTTCCTGGGCGCTGTGTGGCCCGAAGCGTAAAGGTGAGGGTCGTGTCAGACGTGAGTGGCAGTTGGACGGGGTCCTTACCCGCCACTTTCCCGTCGACCCCGATGGGTCCCTCCAGCGTAAAGCGTACGGTCGCACTCGGGGGTGTTGCCTCGGCCTTGGCTTTTTCTAGCGCCTCCGGGTCGGTCGTTATATTGACCACCCCCAAGGCCACATCGCCGGGTGCCAAATAGGTGGGGAAGTTGGGCGTGGCAGCCAAGGCTTGGCGTAGCGTCGTGGTGGCGCTCACTGAGCCCACCTGCGTGGCATTGGCACCCACGGCCATCACGCGGACTTTCCCTTGGAAATTTTCCGGCAGGGCCATGACGTACTCTTTGGGCGTGGGCCCCACGGGCACAATCCCGAGCCACTTCATGGCCACGTCGCCCATTTGACGTCTAAAGGGGTTCGATAAGCTGGCACTTAACGCTGCTTTTTCGAGCGCGTCGCCCCCTCCGGTAGGCGTGAGCCCCGGTAAATTGAGCCCTTCGGGCATTAAATCCTCGAGGGTTTCAAACGTATCGGTCGAGAGCCCGCGGTTAGCAAAAAGCGCTTCATAGGGTTTGAGTAGCTGGTAGCGGGTGGGGGCTAACACCGCCTCATCCACGGCCCAGAGCATCGCTTCCCCGTCCTGAGCGGCCGAGAGCGTAAAGCGTACCGACTTCGGATCGGCCTGCACCTCAGGCGCCGTGAGCTGCAACGCCAAATCGTGGGCCTCACGGTTCACCATCAAGGGAGCCGTTGCTGAACTGTAGGCCTTTAAGAAGCGGTTTGCCCACGTGGGGCTACGCACGAGCGACACGGTGAGCCAGTATTTGCCATCGGCCGTATCGGGGAGTTTGAGGGCCACTTGGTTGTAGCCCACTTTCACGTCGGCCCACTGGTGCGTGAGAACGCCGTTGGCTTCGAGCGTGAGGAGAGCGGTGCCATCAAAGGGCGACAAGACACTCGCCTCCACGGTGTCGCCCGGCTTATAGGCTTTCTCCGGCACGGTTAACTTCATGTGCGCGGTAGGCAGGGCCATCTCGGGCTTAATCGTGTTCCCTAAGACCTGATAGGAGAGTTTCGTTAATACGCGTCCTTCGCGATCGAGAATCCGCACGGCATAGTCGCCCGGGGCGTCCGTTAAAAGCTTTAACGTGGCGTGCCCGGCGTTATCGGTTTGCAGCGCTTCGGTTTTGAGCACATCGTATTGGGGCGTCTCGCGATAGCTGAGGTACCCACGATCGTCTGCAACGAGTTCCGTGATGTAGCGCTGTGCGCTCACTTCGGCTGTGAGGGCTTTATTGGCTTCGCCGACGAGCGACGGGTTGACCATCGCCAGATCCAATTGAATGGCTTCACCGGCATGAATATCCCACAAGGGCGTGGCCGTGTTACTCACGCGGTAGCCCACCCAGTAGGGCAGGTTCGAGACCAAGAAGTCGGCTTCGTTGGTGGCCACGCGGGCCCCGACGTCGTCAGTCCCCTCTAAGTTCACTTGGGCACGCAGTACGCCCGAGAGGCTACTTTCGAGCCCCAACGCCAAGGCCGCTTCGCCGTTGGCATTGGTCTTCGCGGGGGTGAGCGTGCGGGTAATCGGGGTTAACCCGTCGGAATCGGGACTCGTGAAGACATAGTCCTCAAAGCCCTCAAATTTGATGTCTGCCGGCGGCTCTAAGAGCAGTTGCCCACGCACGGACCGCTCGGGGGCTTTGTCGCCAAATCCGTAGGCGAGGGTGGCCGTGAGGGTGGCGTCTTGCGGCATCACCCATCCGCGATGGACGGTTTTGGGGGCGTCCACGGAGAGCACCATGCTTTCGGGTTCAAAGCGCTGAATACGAATCGATTGGTTATCGAGCACCGTATCGCCCGCTAAGAGGCGTACGATCCAAATGCCGGGGGTGGCGTCCACCGGGAGCGTCCAGTCCGATTCACTCAACCCAGACGCGCGGGTTTTCATCACGTTTAGGGTCTTGAATCCCCCTAAGGGATCCACGACTTCCACCTTTAAGGGCGTGTCTTCGAGAACGGGCGTCCA
>CAJJMF010000006.1 GCA_905192805.1 uncultured Sutterella sp.
TTTTCAATATGCATGGTATATCCCTTTAAAGGGATTCCGCTTCAGCCAACGCTAGTGGGGAATCCTGAAAAACAGGCTGTCGTATACGTTTGGCGATCAATACGCTCGTTGCTAACGGACAGGCACAAGGTTAGTAGGATGGCGTTTATGTACGCTTTCGCTTGGCGCGAAAAAGAAAAAATTTTGCGCACAAAAAAACGCCGATTGACAATCATTTGTCAATCGACGTTGACTAATTCTACGGTAAAAATTTAGGGCATTGCAAGCGTAATGCCCTAAATAAACGCAACCAAACGCGAGCTACACGAATTCGATCAATCGATCCCCTTCAATAATCGCTTCAAACGATTCGAGGGCGCGTAACACATGGAGTTTGCCTTCGTGAATCAAAAGCTCCGTCGGGAGGGCGCGTGAGTTATAGCGACTGGCCATACTTGCCCCATAGGCTCCCGCATCGTAGACCACTAAGGTGTCGCCTTCTTTAACGGCCAGGGTACGTTCCAGCCCCAAGAAGTCAGAGGACTCACACACTGGCCCCACCACATCAAGGGTCTGGGGAGCAAGGTCGGGGTGCGACTCGAGCACCTCAATCGCCATCCATGCTTGATAGAGTGCGGGGCGAATTAAGTCATTCATCCCGGTATTGGTAATGCAGAAGGTTTTGGTGCCATTGTTTTTCAAGTATTCCACACGAGCCAACAGCACCCCCGTGTTGCCGACGATGGCGCGTCCAGGCTCTACCATGATGCGCAGATGCCCTAGTCCGTTGGCCTTTAAGAGTCCAATAATCGGCTGGAAGAAGTCTTCGAGCGGGGGATTCGTATCGGTGGGTTCATAGGCAATGCCATATCCCCCGCCAATATCGATATGCTCCAGTTCAACCCCTTGTTGCTGCAATTTGAGGATGAGTTCCACCATTTTGGTGGCGGAGTCATAATGTGGACGTGCCTCGAGGATTTGACTCCCGATGTGGGCATCAATCCCGACTGCCCGCATATGGGGCAGCGCGAGGGAGCGCACATAGAGGGCTTCGGTTTGATCGGCTGGGATCCCAAACTTGTTCTTCTGCAGACCCGTGGAAATATAGGGATGGGTTTTGGCACTCACGTTGGGATTGGTGCGAATCGAAAAGGGAACGACGACATTGAGTTCGGTCGCTATACGATTAATACGCTCGAATTCAGCTTCACTTTCGATGTTGAAACACCCAATCCCTTTTTTGAGCGCATAGCGAATTTCTCGTTCGGTTTTCCCGACCCCAGAGAAGACGATTTTTTTGGGGTCAATGCCTGCACGCAAGGCACGTGCAATTTCCCCACCGCTCACCGTGTCCGCTCCGAGTCCCGCCCGGGCAACGAGTTGCAAAATACCCGCGGCACTGTTCGCTTTCACTGCGTAGCGAATGTCATGGGGGTGCCCCGCTAGCGCGGTTTTGAAGGCTTGAATATTGGCTTGTAGTGCCTCCCCAGAATACACATACGTTGGTGTGCCATAGTCCTGGGCGAGTTGCCGTAACGAAAAGCCTTGGCAGAGCAAGTCATTGGCCGTGCGGGTAAATCCACGGCGGGTGACGGGTGCTAAGGGACCAGTGTGTTGAACAGTGTCGGGGTGTGTCATAACGTTTTCTAGCCGTTTAAGAAAAAGAGAAAAACGATTAGAATGCAGACAACGAGGTCTGTGGGGGCATATAGAGCGGTCCTTTGAGACCGCAACCAGCGAGCCCTAAACCAATTGAGGTGAGCAGACCCACCAAAATAATCTTACGTAACATAAGGATCCTTCTCATGGATAGTGATACCGAATTTTTAACGCTCGCCAATGCCAAATTGGAAGCGATCGATGAATGGTTAAATGCTGCTACGGACGAACTGAGTACTTCGCGTAATGGCAATGTACTCACGATCGAACTTGACGATGGTCAGCAAGTGGTCGTGAATATCCAAACGCCGATGCATGAGATCTGGTTGGCTTCGCGTTTCGGTGGATTACATTTTCAGCCCCAAGGGGATGCCTGGGTGAGTACCCGGGATGCCGCGACGCTCGATGAAACGCTTGCGCACGTGCTGACCCAATTGGGGATCGAAATCGACGAATTAGCGTAAAGTGTAAAGGAATCTATCGCGACTGTGCGCAATCACGGTTGCGCTTTTTGAGCGCGTAGGCATTGCGCGGGGGATTTTGACTAGGTGGCGTGGTGCCCCGTTGCAAGCAAAAAAAGAGGATGCATTCCGAAAGGGTGCATCCTCTTTTACTGAGGGATTAGAAGATCTGATCGCGGATTAAATCATGAGTGGGTTTATCGAGTTCACTCTTGCCTTCGTCCAGAATGGGAGGAACACCTCCAATCGGATCTTTATAGAATACCTCTCCGCCCATTTCAACAATACTGTCGGGTTTGAGGCGCGTAAATTCCGGTACCCCTTTGAGTGCGGTTTGCATGAAGTCGATCCAGATTGGCAGGGATAAGCCACCACCGGTTTCGCGTGACCCCAGGGGTTTAGGCGTATCGTAGCCCATCCAGGTGATACCAACTAAATTGCCACCAATACCGCAGAACCACGCATCATGCGCATCGTTGGATGTCCCCGTTTTTCCCGCTAAGTCTTTACGCTTTAAGGTGCGTGTAGCGCGGGCAGCCGTCCCGCGGACAGCGACGCCATGCAGTAAAGAGAACATCGTGTAGGCATTGCGGTCTGAGAGCACGCGAATCGCCTCATCGCCCGCGGTGCGGTTGGTTGAGCGCATTAACGTGCGACCGTCAACGTCGGTGACGCGATCAATCAGATAAGGTTGCACACGGTAGCCACCGTTAGCGAAGATCGAGTATGCGCCCAGCATTTGCCAAGGTGTCACACTGCCCGCTCCAAGTGCAATCGGGTACACCGCCGGATGTTTGTCCGGCATAAACCCAAAGCGCTGAATGTACTGCTGTGCATAGGCCGGTGTGATGGACTGCATGATGCGTACGGAAACCAAGTTCTTGGAACGTTCCAGCGCTGTACGCATGGTCATCGGACCGTCATACTTGCCATCATAGTTTTTCGGTTCCCAAAGCTTGTTGCCCGTGAGTTTGGGGTCAATCAAAATCGGTGCGTCATTAATGATGGTCGCCGGAGTAAACCCTTTCTCTAAGGCCGCCGAATAGATAAACGGCTTAAAGGAGGAGCCGGGTTGGCGCCAGGCTTGGGTAACGTGGTTAAACATATTGAGGTTAAAGTCAAAACCCCCGACCAATGCTTTCACGGCACCGGTGTTGAAGTCCGCTGCGACAAAGGCCGTTTCCACTTGAGGCACTTGAGCCAGCGTCCAACTCTGCGTTTTTTCGTTACGCATGATGCGGATAATGGACCCAGGAATAATCGGGTTCTTTGCCCCCTTGACTAAGAAGCGGCGGGCAAACTTCAAGCTATCCTCGTCGAGCGTCACCTCATTCGTGGTTGAGGTGGCCGCACGGATGGTTTTGGCATCGGCATCAATCACAACGGCGGCAACCATGAAGGGCGACGCAGCCGTCTTCGAGAGGGCAGCCTTAATCGCTTTCGGACGATCGGTAGGATTAGAGATGTCGACAAAGCCTTCCGGACCACGATAACCGTACTTACGGTCGTAGGCAATCAAGTGACGACGAACGGCATCGACCGCGGCAATTTGATCCTCGGAGTTGATGGTGGTGTAGACATTAATCCCGCGCTTATAGGTTTCATCCTTGAAGATGTCGTAGACCAACATGCGGGCCAATTCCGCCACAAATTGCGCGGGTACACGGTTCGGATTCTCGATCGAAGGATCCGAGAGCAATTCTTCTTGTGTGGGTTCTTTACGCGTTTGTATCGGGGCTGCTTTTTCCGCGTTGTAGGTCACTTCGTCAATAAACCCTAAGTCGTACATACGGCGCAACACGTAGTTCTTACGCATTTGAGCTCGACCCGGATTGACGATGGGGTTGTAGGCCGACGGCGCGACCGGCAGACCAGCGAGCGTTGCGGCTTCACCAATGCTCAGTTTGTCGAGCGGACGACCAAAATAGGTCTTCGCGGCACTTTGGAACCCGTAGGCACGTTGCCCAAGGTAAATTTGATTTAAGTAAATCTCAAGAATTTCATCCTTTGAGAGTGAACGTTCAATCTTAAAGGACATGGCAATTTCATAGAGCTTACGGGTGTACGTACGTTCCGAGGAGAGGAAAAAGTTACGTGCCACCTGTTGGGTAATCGTGGAGCCCCCCTGGGCGCGACGTCCCGTAACGAAATTTGAAATTGCTGCGCGGACGATCCCGCTCAATTCAATCCCGGGGTGTTCATAAAAGCCATCGTCTTCTGCAGCCAGAATGGCCTTTTTCACATAATCCGGAACGTCTTTGAGATGAATAAAGTCACGACGCTCTTCACCGAATTCACCAATCAGTTTGCCGTCAGCACTCCAAACACGTAACGGGACACTGGGTCGATAATCTTGTAAAAGATCGACAGGGGGGAGTCGGCGATAGATGAGCGAAAACACAATCGCTCCAGTCAACAGTGCTGCAATGATGCCAGTGCAGAGCACGTAGAAGCTCCACTTGATGAGTGAAAATACACTAAATCCACCAGTAGATTGCTTGGAAGCTTTGGTTTTTGAATTGTTTTCAGCCACAGCAGTAGTAGAAATAAAAAGGAAATTATCTAAAGAGCTCTAGGGCAAAACCCTAGTGGGATTCCCACGATTGTAGACGAGATAGCTCTTGGGTGTGAACCGAGCGGATGTAGAGAATATTGCAAAAGCGCGTAACGAGGGGGCGAAACATCAAGAAGAATGTCGGCTCATGCTAGGGTAATGACCAAAATCAAAGCGACCGAGCCTTGGCACGGCTACACAGCAGCCTAAGCGCCGAGCGACGGTGCTTCAAAGTAAAGGTCGAACAAGGGAGAAAAAAGGAAGTTCGCACAGAAATGCCGTGCGAACTCGCGCTAAAATGAAGAATCTTACACTTATAAAATGGGTAGTCGAGCTAGCCGATTTTTCGTGAGTACGACGTCTCTGTATCGGGGCGCCATCTGTTCGGGCGGAGCGGTCGCGAGCCAACCCAGCGGTGGTGTCGATCTGGGAGTGTGGATCGAGTGGCTGCGAGTGAACACAGGGCGGGTGCGCACCGTGAATACAGGGTGCAAGGGTGAACATTGGGCGCTATGCGGGGAGGAATAACGCAACGGCCTCATATACCCACAGCCCTCATTAACAGAAACAAGTGATGACAAACCAAGGAATTTATATTAAACCCTTACATGTGGGGTCTGAATCGATTGATATTCTGGAACATGTGAACAATAAAGAATATTTGCGTTGGATGGAAGAGGTAGCTACGGAGCACGCTGCGAGTAATGGTTGGGACTTTGAGGCGCTCCGCTCGCAGAATGTGGTTTGGGTAGCACGCCAGCATTGGATCGAATACTTGCGCCCAGCGTTACTGGGTGACGAACTAACGATGTATACCTGGGTTCAGAGTTGCAAACGCTTGAATTCCTTACGTCGTTATGCCTTAAAGCGTGGTGAGGAGTTACTCATGGTGGGGGCCACGGAATGGGTAATGGTGGACTATCAGCAACGTCGCCCTGCCCGTATCCCTGAGGCCGTGAGCCAAGCTTTTACGCTCATTGGCCCTGATTCGCCTGTATTGGCTGAACTCAACATTCAACGATTGGTTCGATTTGAACCGAGCCCAGGGCTCTAAAACAAAACAGGAACACCATGGCGGATTATGTCTGTATCGATAACTTGACCTTTGGGTATGGGAATCGATTAATTCTCGAAAATGTGAGCATGCGTTTTGGCGAAGGTAAAGTCGTCGCCATTATGGGTGGTTCCGGGATGGGAAAAACCACACTATTGAAGCTAATCGGTGGACTGTTGGCTCCATCGAGCGGCACCATTACGGTCGGTGGTGAACCGGTGGACCCGAATAATTTCACGGCGCTCTATGAAATGCGTAAACGCATGGGTATGTTGTTTCAGTTTGGGGCGCTCTTTACGGATTTGTCCGTATTTGAGAACGTGGCCTTTCCTTTACGGGAGCAAACTGCACTCGATGAGGAAACGATTCGCGATTTGGTTTTAATGAAACTGAATGCCGTCGGTCTGCGTGGTGCCACCCAATTGATGCCTTCGGAAATTTCGGGGGGCATGAGCCGCCGTGTGGCCTTGGCACGCGCGATTGCTTTAGACCCACGACTCATTATGTATGACGAACCCTTTGCGGGCTTAGATCCGATTTCCATGGGGGTGACAGCTCGGTTGATTCGTCGCCTCAATGACGCGTTACGGTGCACCTCGATTATTGTGACGCATGACGTGGCGGAAACGTTTGCGATTTCGGACTATGTTTATATGGTCAGTTCGCGCAAAATTATTGCCGAGGGTACACCTGAAGCATTGCGTGTCTCCTCTGATCCTTATGTCAAGCAGTTTATCGAAGGTCAGCCCGATGGTCCTGTGAAGTTTCACTACCCTGCCAATGAGTTAGCGGACGATTTTGGAGTACGGTCATGATTGGAAATATCATTGAAGGGGTGGGGCGGTTTGTTGTGAAGTGGATCCAACGTATTGGACGCTTTGGGATTTTTTCTGTACGACTTGCCTCGCGATTACATCGCGCCCGACTCGGACAGATCATTACGCAAATTAATTTCATTGGGAACTATTCGCTTCTCATTATTGCGGTCTCTGGCCTCTTTGTAGGGTTTGTTTTGGGCTTACAGGGCTACTATACGTTAGTGCGCTACGGAAGCGAACAGGCCCTTGGGGTATTGGTGGCGTTGTCCCTCGTGCGTGAGTTGGGCCCGGTGGTCACCGCATTATTGTTTGCAGGACGTGCTGGGACGGCGCTAACGGCGGAAATCGGTCTCATGCGAGCGGGCGAACAAATTGCCGCCATGGAAATGATGGGGGTTGATCCCGTCGGCCGGGTCTTAGCGCCTCGTTTCTGGGGAGCCTTTATTTCCATGCCCATTTTGAGTGTGATTTTCTCCGCAGTGGGTATTATGGGAGCTTGGCTCGTTGGGGTGGTCTTGATTGGCACAGACAACGGGGCGTTTTGGAGCCAAATGCAAAGTTCGGTCGATGTGGTGTTGGACATTGGCAACGGAATGATCAAAAGTGTGGTCTTTGGGATTGCCGTGGTGCTCATTTCGCTTTTTAATGGGTATGTAGCCCGTCCCACTCCGGATGGGGTATCGCGTGCCACTACGTCGACGGTGGTGTTGTCATCGTTACTGGTTTTAGGACTCGACTTTATGATGACCGCCGGGATGTTTACGACTTTTTAATACAGATACGGTAGCTATGGAAAACAAAAATCGTTCTTTAGAATTTTATGTAGGCCTATTTATTGTGCTGGGGATGTTGGCACTGTTATTTATGGCCCTACAGGCTGCGAACTTAGGAAGTTTTTCCTTTGGGCATCGTACGTATCAAGTGACCGCTGCGTTTGACAACATTGGTGGGCTTAAGCCACGAGCCGCCATTAAGTCGGCTGGCGTGGTCGTGGGGCGTGTGAATTCGATTCGTTTTGATACGCAAAGTTTCCAAGCCCAAGTGTTGATGGATTTGGATGCGCAGTATCAGTTTCCTAAAGACTCGTCGGCCAAAATTTTGACGGCGGGACTTTTGGGGGAACAGTACATCGGGATTGAGCCCGGAGCCGATGAGGGTAATTTACAAAACGGCGATAAGATTCGTCGTACCCAAAGTGCGGTTGTCCTTGAAAGTCTTATTAGCCAGTTCCTATATAACAGCGCCGAAAAGTCGGGTAAGTAATTTAATTCATCCAAGAGAGGTGGTCCATGCGAAAGACATTGAAAACAGCCTTGATCAGTGTGAGCGCACTGAGCGTATTAGCAGGTTGCGCGAGCACCTCCTCGACGAGTCCCGAGGACCCGTATGAACCGTTTAACCGATCAATGCACCGTTTTAATTCGGGCTTGGATCAGTACCTGATTAAGCCGGTCACGACAGGGTATCGCGCGGTGGTGCCTCAGTTCGCTCGTGATGGGGTGTCCAATGTGTATGACAACATGGGTGAGCCAGGCAATGTCGTGAATAATGTCCTGCAGGGGAAAGTCAATGCCGGGATTGAGTCGGCATTCCGTTTTATGGTCAACTCCACCTTCGGACTCTTGGGGCTTTTTGACGTAGCATCCTGGATTGGGATGGATAAGCATGAAGAGGACTTTGGTCAGACCTTAGGCGTTTGGGGTGTGGGTCCTGGTCCCTACTTGGTGCTACCCGTTTTGGGTCCCACCGGGGGGCGCGACATTTTCCGTTATCCCGTGGCATACGCGACAAACCCGATGACTTACGTATTGGCCAACCAAGATTGGCCCTATGGGGCGGTTTGGACCGTAGGTGGCATGATTAATGCACGCTCAGAACTCATGGATCAAGGCTATGACAAGATGATTGCTAATACGGTCGATGAGTACGTTGCGGTTCGTGATGCCTATCGCCGTTCTCGTGAACGCGCGATTGGAGGGAGCGAAATGTCTGAAAAAGAAGAATTACAGAGACTTACACCCCTTATCAGGGATGATAATGAGTAAGCGATTTTATTCAAAGGAGTAGCAATGTTACGTCGAGAACTATTGGTGAGTACGTTAGCGGTGGCACTGCTGTCTACGACGACACTGGGCGCTTGGGCGGCTCAGAGTGACAACAAAGGGGACCCGTATGATTGGGTGCTCACCCTGAGTAATCAGGTACTGGATCGTATTAAGAGTGATCCGTCATTGCGTAACGGTGATATTGGTGCGATCAACCAGCTGGTGGATCAAGTCATCATGCCCGATGTGGATTTTGCAATGGTCACTCGTATGACCGTGGGGCCGAAGTGGCGCCAAGCGAGCGCCGAGGAGCGCCAGCAATTGCAAGACGCTTTTAAACAACTCTTGATCCGTGTATACTCGGGGGCGCTTGCGCAAGTGACAGACCATGTTTGCGAATTAAGTCCGACACGCAACCGTGCTGTGGAAGACGAAATGGTGATTCGTACTCAGTTGAAGTCGGCGTCAAAGCCTCCAATTGCGATGGATTATCGTATTTATCGCAATAAGGCAGGTGAATGGAAGATTGTGGACGTCAATGTGGAAGGTGTGTGGATGGTTGAAAACTATCGTACGCAATTCAGTAGTGTTCTGAATCAAGACGGCATTCCTGGTTTGATTCGCGATTTGAAAGCCCGAGCCGAGCAACCCGCTCAGTAATGGCGGGGAGTGACCTAAGGGAGCGTCATGCAGTTTACGCTAGCACAAATTACATTTGAAGAGTTTGCTCAAGCTAAGCAAGCACTTAAACAGGCGCTTGCCACGGGGGATGCCGTGCTGGATTTTAGTCAGGTAGAACGGGTCGATAGCACGGCAGTGGCATTGATTTTGTATGCACGCCGTGAAGCCCTTCGTAGCAATCTCTCGCTTCAATTGGTCGGAATGCCAGAAAGTTTTGGTGAACTCGTCCAGCTCTACGGGTTAGAAACGCTTTTTGCGCAATCCAAACCAACTTCCTAAACAACCTAAATCCTCACCGACCTAGACAGATTAGGTCGGTCGAAAAGCATAAAGAATCGACGTATGGAACAGTTAAAAATTAATGGTGGACGCCGTCTCGTGGGTGAAGTGCGCGTGTCTGGTTCGAAAAATGCCGCACTGCCGATTCTGGCTGCTGCTCTTTTAACCGCCGAAGACTTGGTGTTACACAATGTGCCCAATTTAACCGACGTGCGCACGATGCTCAAATTGCTCGAGTGCATGGGGGTGAAAACCCAACAGGAGGGCACGACGATACGACTCAATGCGAGTCAATTAACCAGTACTAAAGCGCCGTACGAATTAGTTAAGACGATGCGCGCGTCGATTCTGACCTTGTGCCCATTAGTGGCACGTTTTGGTAGTGCGGAAGTGAGCTTACCTGGAGGGTGTGCCATTGGCGCCCGTCCCGTAGATCAGCACATTAAAGGGTTACGCCAATTGGGCGCCGAAGTGGAAATCGATCACGGGTACGTGAAAGCCACAGCGAGTCGCTTGAAAGGAACCCGCCTGTTTACCGATATGGTCACGGTGACTGGAACGGAAAATCTCTTGATGGCGGCTGTGCTGGCAGAAGGGGAGACGATTATTGACAATGCGGCTCGTGAGCCGGAAGTGATTGACTTAGCCAAGTGCTTACGTGCCATGGGCGCGCAAATCGAGGGTGAAGGGACCTCGGAAATCCGTGTTCAGGGGGTCAAGAGCCTCCACGGAGCCGAACACACGGTCGTGGCTGACCGTATTGAAGCGGGTAGCTTCTTTGTGGCTGCCGCGCTCACGCAAGGTGATGTGCTCGTGACGCACTGCGAGCCCTCGCAAATGACCGCCGTCTTGGACAAGTTACGTTTGGCCAATGTTTCGCTCGACGTGGGTCAGGACTGGGTACGTGTTCAGATGAATCAACGTCCGAGCCCAGTGAATATCCGCACGGAACCCTACCCTGGGTTCCCGACTGACATGCAAGCCCAGTTTATGACATTGAACTGTCTGGCGACAGGGAGCGCACGGATTACCGAAACGATTTTTGAGAACCGTTTTATGCACGTTTCTGAGCTCATGCGATTAGGAGCACAGATTCAGATCGAAGGATCTACGGCAATTGTCCAAGGCGTAGACAAACTCACTGGTGCTACCATTATGGCTACGGACCTGCGCGCCTCTGCCTCACTCGTGATCGCGGCGTTGGCAGCGCAAGGTGAAAGTATCGTTGATCGTATTTATCACTTAGACCGTGGTTATGAGCAAATGGAACTCAAGCTGCGAGCACTGGGTGCAGATATTGTGAGGATTCATTCTTGATTACATTGGCACTATCAAAAGGCCGTATTTTCGAGGAAGCCCTGCCGTTTCTCGCAGCGGCGGGCATTGTACCCGAAGAAAATCCCTCGGAGTCCCGCCGTTTAATGATCGGTACAAACCGCGACGATTTACGTATCGTTGTGGTGCGTGCGACGGACGTTCCTACGTATGTACAGTACGGAGCGGCCGACTTAGGCATTGTCGGCTGGGATACCCTCTATGAACATGGGGGTGAGGGATTATACGTCCCGATTGATTTGCAAATTGCACGGTGCCGTATGTGTGTGGCGGCCCCCGAAGGGTTTGATTATGAGAAGACCGTTCGTCGCGGGGCACGTCTACGTATTGCGACAAAATATTTGAAGTGGAGTCGTGACTACTTCGCCCGCCAAGGGGTCCACGTCGACCTCATCAAACTCTATGGTTCCATGGAACTTGCTCCCATTGCCGGTCTTGCCGATGCGATTGTGGACTTGGTGAGTACTGGGGCCACTTTACGCGCCAATCACATGAAGGAAGTGACGACGATTTCTCCCATTTCCTCTCGATTTATCGTCAATAAGGCATCGATGAAGACCAAACGTAGCGACATCGATCCTATCATTCGAGCCATTCGACACGCCGTTGAGGCGTGCTAACACTACATCATCACCCCCCGCCCACAACGAATACGAGAGTTGACTTGCTGTTCTCGTGATCGTATTCGCTTTGATCGTTTTTTCCCGTTATTTGTTCTTAAGAAGGTACTGTTATGGCCATTCGTGAGCTTAATACCCAAAGTGAAAACTTTATGCAGGCATTTGATCAACTCGTTGCGGTCGATGCTAGTGTGGATCCTGAAATTACGCGTCGTGCTGAAGCGATTGTGTTAGATGTGCGTAGCCGAGGCGATGAGGCGGTGCTCGAATATACGAATCGATTCGACCGAATGAACGTGAGTTCGATGGACGAATTGATGATTTCCGCCGAGGAAATGAAGGCTGCGTTAGACGGACTGCCTGTCGATCAACGTGAAGCCTTGATTGCTGCGGCGGATCGTATCCGTGAGTTCCACGAAAATGAGAAGCTCGAAAGCTTCTCCGTGACCGATCCTTTAGGGAATCGCCTCGGGTTGCGCGTCACGCCAGTGGATTCGGTTGGTTTATATGTGCCTGGCGGTAAGGCCGCCTACCCGAGCTCGGTGCTGATGAATGCCATGCCCGCTAAGGTGGCAGGCGTCAAGCACATTGAAATGGTTGTACCGACACCGGGCGGAGAGAAAAATCCCTTAGTGTTGGCTGCGGCGAGTTTATGTGGGGTCTCGCGTGCGTGGGCGATTGGCGGTGCGCAAGCGGTGGCAGCGTTGGCCTACGGAACAAAGACGATTCCGAGTGTCGATAAGATTGTGGGGCCAGGTAATGCGTATGTGGCCGCTGCCAAGCGTTATGTGTTTGGGCGTGTTGGGATTGACATGATTGCGGGTCCCTCTGAGATTTTGATCATCTGCGACGGAAAAACCAATCCCGACTGGATTGCCATGGACCTCTTTAGTCAGGCCGAGCACGATGAATTGGCACAAGCCATTTTGCTGACCCCGGATGCGGAATTCGCCCGTGCCGTTCAGGCCTCCATTGAACGTCAGTTGCCCTTGATGCCCCGTCGTGCCATCATCGAAAAGAGTCTGACCAATCGTGGCGCGATTGTGGTGACGCGGGATTTGGATGAAGCGTGTGCGCTTGCAGATCGTATTGCCCCTGAACACTTGGAGCTCTCCGTTGAAGATCCTGAATACTGGGCAGAGAAGATTCACCACGCCGGGGCGTTATTCTTGGGTCGCTACACCTCGGAAGCCTTAGGCGACTATTGCGCCGGGCCGAACCACGTGTTACCCACATCGCGTACGGCGCGCTTTAGTTCTCCCTTGGGCGTGTACGACTTCCAGAAACGCACATCGATGTTGCATGTGTCGAGCGAAGGGGTAGAGGTGTTAGGTCGCATTGCGGCGACACTTGCCGAAGGCGAGTCGCTTCAAGCCCATGCCGAATCGGCACGCTATCGCTTGAAGAAGTAAACCCTTTGAGCAAAAGAGGGGTGAGCGTCCTCAAAACGGGCCCTCACCCTTGAGACATCAACCCACAATGTAAAGAGGAAACAGCAATGAACCGACTCGGAGAGATTGTGCGTGAAACCAAAGAAACACAGATTAAATTAACCCTCGATTTGGATGGGGCGGGTTCCTCGATTCATACAGGGGTCGGTTTCTTTGACCATATGCTGGAGCAGATCGCTAAACACGGGGCCTTGGGACTCACGATAGAGGCTAAGGGGGATACGCATATTGATGCGCATCACCTCGTGGAAGACACCGGGATTGCGCTTGGCAGTGCACTCAAGATGGCTTTAGGCGACAAAAAAGGGATCGTTCGTTTCGGCCACAGTTATGTTCCGCTTGATGAAGCGCTCTCTCGAGTGGTGATCGATTGCTCGGGGCGCCCAGGGCTCTTTTTCCGCTGTACGTTTACCCGTCCCTATTTGGGTGAAATGGATACGGAGTTGGTGCGGGAGTTTTTCCAAGGATTGGTCAATGCGGCAGGGATTACGTTGCACATTGATAACTTGGAAGGTTTCAATGCTCATCACCAAGCTGAAAGTATTTTCAAGGCGTTTGGACGGGCGTTGCGAATGGCGGTGTCGCGGGACGACCGATCAACGGGGATTCCGTCCACCAAAGGAACCCTGTAACGAGGAGGCGCTGACGTGAAGATTGCGATTGTGGATTATGGCTGTGGAAATCTCCACAGTGTGATGCGTGCGGTCAATCATGCCGCCGATGGATTGGATGCGAGTGTGGTGATTAGCGCCAACCCCGAGGAGATCCGTGCGGCGGATCGTCTCATTTGGCCAGGCCAAGGCGCGATGCCCGACTGTATGGCCAACGTGCAAGCGAACGGTGGCGCGTTGCGTGATGCGCTTGAAGCGCGTCTTGCTGCAGGTGTGCCAATTTTAGGAATTTGCATCGGACTACAGCTCTTGATGGATTTTTCGGAAGAAGGGAATATCGCTGGGATGGGGATTTTGCCGGGACGTGTAAAACGCTTTCCCTCAGGCATGAGTGACGCGTCGGGACGCCTGAAAGTCCCACAAATGGGGTGGAATCGTGTGCGTCAAACTGCCCATCCCCTTTGGAAGGGAATTCCCGATTTATCATGGTTTTACTTTGTGCACAGTTACTATGTAGACTGTCAAGATGCCCCTATTGTCGCTGGCAGGACGGAGTACGGCCTAACGTTTGCGAGTGCTCTGGCTAAAGACAATATTTTTGCTACACAATTTCATCCGGAAAAAAGTGCCCGCTGCGGGTTACAGCTTTTCCGAAATTTCTTAACTTGGACTCCCTAGTGGGGTTTTTGGAGTTTTATTCTCATAAAGGTTGATCGCGATGTTGTTAATCCCAGCGATTGATATTAAGGATGGACGTTGCGTACGTCTGCGCCAAGGTGACCTTCATAACAACGTGACGGTTTATTCAGAAGACCCAGTTGCCATTGCTCGTCAGTGGGCTGATATGGGAGCAGAACGCTTGCATATCGTGGACCTCGATGGTGCTCAAAGCGGCAAACCGACCAATGTGGCATTGATTCGTGCGATGGTTGAAGAAGTCCGCGATGAAATGCAAATCGAGCTGGGCGGTGGTATTCGTACGCTCGAGCAGTTAGAGACGTTTATTGATGCTGGGGTGGATTACGCGGTCATCGGAACGGCTGCCATTAAGCGTCCTGGCTTTTTGCATGATGCCTGCTCGAACTTTGGGGGACAAATTATCGTTGCCCTGGATGCAAAAGACGGCAAAGTGGCCACCGATGGTTGGCAGGCAGTGAGTAGCAACCATGTGATCGATCTTGCGAAGAAGTTTGAGGACTACGGTATTGAGGCGTTCCTTTATACCGATATCGCCCGTGATGGCATGCTTTCCGGATGCAACGTGGAAGCCACGGAAGCGCTTGCCCGTGCCGTCAATGTGCCGGTGATCGCCTCGGGTGGTGTTCGGGATTTGGACGATATCCGACGCCTGTTACAAGTGGAAGATTCCGGCGTGATGGGGGCGATTTTGGGTCGCTCACTGTACGAAGGGACGTTAAATTTTGAAGAAGCACTGGCTTTAGTAGACGGGGACGAGTAATCCCTTTCTGGGCCAAGTAAGACTGGGAGGCTTACGATGTTAGCCAAACGCATCATTCCTTGCCTAGACGTGAACGCGGGTCGCGTTGTCAAAGGCATTAACTTTATCAATTTGCGTGACGCAGGGGATCCTGTTGAGATTGCTCGGCGTTACGATGAAGCCGGCGCCGATGAAATTACCTTTTTGGATATTACGGCCAGTAGTGATGCGCGTGACACGATTGTCCATGTGATCGAACAAGTGGCCAAACAGGTCTTTATTCCGTTAACGGTTGGCGGTGGTGTGCGCACGATCGCCGACATCAAACGGTTGCTTAATGCGGGCGCAGACAAAATTTCCATCAATACCGCGGGGATCAAAAACCCAGACCTTATCCGTGAGGCTGCCCAACAGTATGGTAGTCAATGTATCGTGGTGGCCATTGATGCACGCCGACGTGACCCGAACGATCCGAGCAAGGGATGGGAAGTCTATGTGCGCGGTGGCCGCGACAACACAGGCATTGATGCCTTGGAATGGGCCAAAGAAGTTGAACGCCTCGGGGCGGGAGAAATCCTCTTAACCAGTATGGATGCCGATGGTACCAAACAGGGTTTTGACTTGGCCCTTACCCGAACGATTTCGGACGCGGTGAACATTCCTGTCATTGCTTCGGGTGGCGTAGGTAACCTGCAACATCTCGTAGATGGGGTGAAGCAGGGGGGCGCAGACGCTGTGTTGGCAGCATCGATTTTCCACTTTGGGGAATACACGATCGGTGAAGCCAAGGCCTACATGAGCTCGCAGGGCGTCGCTGTACGTCAGTAAAGTGAGGACAGGCTATGTGGCTCGATGAAATCAAGTTTGATGAACGGGGGTTAGTGCCCGTCATTGCCCAGGATAAAGCGACGGGGCGCATCCTGATGCTGGCTTGGGCCAATCGTGAAGCCTTAGACGAGGCGGCGAGGACGGGACGCGCAGTGTATTTCTCGCGATCTCGTGGGAAACTCTGGCGTAAGGGTGAAAGCTCTGGCAATGTCCAACGACTCCATGCCATTGAGCTCGACTGTGATGGAGACGCGTTGATTTATCAGGTGGAGCAAGTTGGTGGGATTGCGTGTCATACAGGACGCGCCAGTTGTTTTTGGCGTGTCTTGACGCCAGAGCACACGTGGCAAGTCTCGCTACCCGTGTTAAAAGATCCTAAGGAGATGTATGGTGAGTGAATCGAAAGACAATGTGCTCGAGCGCTTGGCAGAAGTGATCGAATCGCGTAAAACAGCGGATCCTCAAACGTCTTATGTCGCCAAACTTTTCCACAAGGGCCCAGATGGGTTTTTAAAGAAGGTGGGTGAGGAAGCCACGGAAACCGTGATGGCAGCTAAAGACGCCGATAAGAGCAAGATTATTTATGAGTGTGCCGATTTGTGGTTTCACACTCTGGTCATGTTGGCGTATTATGACTTAGGGCCTGAGGATGTTCTTCAGGAGTTAGCCCGGCGCGAAGGACTCTCAGGGATTGCTGAGAAAGCTTCACGTAAGCCCGATTAAGCACCGAGGATTTGATTAACCTCAGAGCGTGGGCTCCGAGGTTCTGAAATGGGCCCATTCAATGGTAATATTGGGTGAGTCCGAATTAAAACGTGTGGATTGCGTTTTAGTTCATTCACACCATGAGGACAGCATGCAGCTTGATGATTGTATTTTTTGTAAGATTGCCCGTGGAGACATTCCTGCCTCCAAGGTTTATGAAGATGAGGATGTAGTCGCCTTTAAAGATATTCATCCTAAGGCACCAGTTCACTTGCTCATCATTCCGAAGCAGCATATCACGTCGTTAGCTCATGCTGAGGACTCGGATGCGCCACTTTTAGGTAAAATGCTTACCTTAACGCGTAAACTAGCTCTACAGGAAGGGGCTACCAATGGTTTCCGCGTCGTCATTAACACTGGTCACGATGGTGGTCAGGAAGTCGATCATTTGCATGTTCACGTTTTGGGCGGTCCCCAACCGTGGCACTAACTTGGAGAGTTTAAAATGGGATCCCTTTCTGTATGGCATTGGCTGATTGTATTAGCGATTGTTGTGTTGGTTTTCGGCACGGGCAAACTCAAGAATTTGGGTAAAGATTTGGGCGGCGCCATCAAAGGCTTCAAAGAAGGTATGGCTGAAGCGGAAACGCCTGTCGAAAAGAAAGAAATCGCTCAGGAAAAGCCGGCTCAGCCTCAGCAGACGGCTGAATCAAAAGACAAGGTTCAGGGCTAACCCCAGAGGACTTGTGCTTGGGTGTACAGGTCCTTGGTCGTTTCATATACCGCTTAGGTGAGAAAAGTCTTTTCTCACCTGTCCCCTTGTTAGGCGAAGGTCGCGAGCGTACGGCCAGCGGCATCGTTTAAGCCGCGGCAGTCGTATGACTGACCGCGGTTTTTGCAATACTGGAAAAATATCATGTTTGATTTTGGATTTAGCGAGATGCTCGTCATTGGGGCGGTAGCGCTCGTGGTGCTAGGGCCAGAACCCTCGCCGACCGTTGCTAAGACGGCCGGGGAGTGGATTGGTAAAGCGCAGCGCTTCGTTTCTCAAGTGAAGTCGGACATCGATCGTGAAGCGGACTTTGCCGAACTCAAAAAGCTTCAAGACCAAGCGAAGTCACTCGCTGACGAAGTCAAAAGCACCGTACAAAAATCGGCTAACGATATCCAGAAATCGGCCAATGCCTTAAACGATACGGTTTCGGAAACGAAAACCTCGCTCGATGAGTCCGTCTCGGCTGTGCAGAGTTCCCTCAACGATATGGAAAAGGAAGTCCAGGCGGCGACCAGTTCCATTGAAAGTGCGACGACTAACACGGTGAGTACGTCGGCGACGACGGAAGAGGAAATTGCGGATTTCTACGGATGGACCGGTGTCGATCCTCAACCTCCCACGCCAACCTACGAGTGGCGCGAACCCAAGATTTTCAAAAAGCGTTACCACTCGGGGCCCAGTGTGGATGAGTTGGCCCGTGAAGTGGAGCGTTTGCGTCGCGAATTAGGCTTAAGAGAAACCAAATTGGGCGGTAGTAACCGTCGTTATAACGTACGCGCACGTTCCAACCGCGTTCGCATTTACCGCTAAAGAGACAAAGCTATGGCTGAACATAACGAAATCGAAACGGCCGACATGGAGCAACCGCTCATGTCCCACTTGGTGGAGTTACGCAATCGAACGGTGAAGGCGGCTATTGCCATTATTGTGGTGTTTTTTGCCTTGTCTCCTTTCATGCGTCCGATTTTTGACTTCCTGAGTCAACCGTTGATGGTCGCCCTTCCTCAAGGGGTGAAACTGCTGGCCACGGGGGTGGTGGCTCCCTTTATGGTGCCCCTTAAGGTGACGTTGTTTGTGGCGTTTTTGATTGCCCTACCCTATGTGCTCTACCAAGCCTGGGCCTATATCGCTCCCGCCCTTTATCGACGCGAAAAGCGTTTAGCGCTCCCGATTTTGGTGTCCTCGATTGTGATGTTTGCCCTCGGGATGGCCTATTGCTATTTCATCGTCTTTCGCATGGTCTTCCAGTTTATTGCAGGTTTTTCACCGACGAGTGTGAACTTTGCGCCGGACATTGACTCGTACTTTAGCTTTGTCCTTACCATGTTTTTTGCCTTTGGGTTGACCTTTGAGGTACCGATTGTGGTGATGGTGCTCAACCATGTTGGGTTAGCCTCGTACGAAAAGCTGGTGAAGGCCCGTCCGTTTGTGATTGTGGGGGCTTTTGTTTTAGCCGCGATCTTCACCCCGCCCGATGTGTTATCGCAGCTCTTGTTGGCGTTGCCATTGGTGGTACTCTTCCAAGCGGGGATTTGGTTGGTCAAGGCCTTTGGTAAGACCCAAGCCGATATCGATGGCGAGGTTCGCGTCGAAGACGACGAAGAGTAAGACCACGAAGAGTAAACGAATAATGGGGGTGTCGGTGTGACACCCCCATTTCTTTGGGTTTTAGTCCAGGACTGCCGGGCCTTCTGGTTTAGGCAACATTGAGAATCGCTTCATTGGACGGTTGCTTGAGCGGATTGTCCGGTCGTTTACTGGGCTTAATCGTGATGGTATGAAGCGTTTTTCCACGCAACACTTTTATCGTGATTTCCTTTTCTGGCGTTAGCCCGGCAATCACATCGAGGAGTCGGGTCATTTGATAGATATCCTCGTCCCCCACACGCACAATGACATCAAAGGCACGCAACCCAGCACGACTAGCGGGACTCCCCTGAATGACGGAACTGACCATCACGCCATTGGTCACCTCAAGTCCTAAGTCGCGAGCGAATTCGGGTGTGATCTGCTGAGGCACAATGCCGATATAGCCGCGCTCGAGGCGATTGCCACTCATCAGGGTGGGTAATACTTTCTGAATCATTGAGACCGGAATCGCAAACCCAATCCCAATGAACCCCTCGGAAGCGTCGGGTGAAAAAATGGCGGTATTAATGCCCACCAGCTTGCCCTCGGCGTCGACTAATGCGCCCCCCGAGTTCCCTTGGTTAATGGCTGCGTCGGTTTGGATAAAATCTTCATAGTTGTTGAGCCCAAAACCATGGCGTCCCAACCCCGAGATAATGCCTGCCGTGACGGTTTGTCCGACAGCAAAGGGATTACCAATCGCGAGGACGGGATGACCGACTTTGATTGTGTCCGTGTTGGCCATTTCGATGGCGGGAAGACTGTTGGCCAGAATTTTGATCATGGCCAAATCAGTATCTTTATCGGCATTGAGTATTTGACCGTGAAAGCGTTGTCCGTTGTTGAGCGTGACAATTAAATCGGTAAAGCCGTTAATGACATGCTGATTGGTTAACACATAGCCATCGGGGTTGACAATGACACCGCTACCGATCGTCTCGAGTGCGTGCTCGGTAAAGAGCTCTTGCACTCGGTCGGGTGCTTCTGAGCGTTCGGTTTGTGTGGCACGTGTTTGAATGGTGACAACAGAAGGGGCGGCCTTTTCCGCAGCAAAACTCATGTCCCACGCTTTAGGGGCGCTTTGAGTCGTCGTCTCTGGAACGGGGGAGGCGGTTTTTGGTGTATGCTCGACAATAAGGCTATAGGCCCCATAAACGGCCATGGCAAGCGTAAAGAGTTGGGCTAACAAAAGCCATAAACGGCGCAACATTGGTGATGAAATCCCACAAAACAAAAGGAAGCTTCTATGCGTAGAAACGATCTTATTGACTATATTAACAAATACCTTGCGGTTGAGGCGTTTAAGGATTATGCGCCAAATGGTTTGCAAGTTGAGGGCACCGACGAGGTCAATCGCATTGTTTTGGGGGTCACTGCTTCTCAGGCACTCCTTGAGCAAGCCGTGGCACAACGTGCCGATATGATTTTGGTGCACCACGGCTGGTTTTGGCGTGGAGAGCCCTCGGTGGTCGTCGGTATGAAGAAACGCCGATTGGCGACGTTACTCGCACACAATATTAATTTGGCGGCTTATCATTTGCCCTTAGATGCACACACGGAAATCGGGAATAATGCTCAGCTCGGTATGCGCCTAGGATTTAAACCTCTGTATCAGACGGGGGAGATGAATTTGGTTTGGGTGGGTGAACCCCTTACCGAAGGACTGACCGCTTCATCGCTCATTGAGCGCGTCACGACGGTTCTGGAGCGTGCTCCGAGTGTGATGGGACCAACGGACAAACCGTTAAAGAAAATTGCTTGGTGCACCGGGGCTGCTCAGGATTTTCTATCCGTGGCACTGGAAGAGGGATGTGATGCGTATATATCGGGCGAAGTGAGTGAGCGGACGTTCCATGAGGCCCAGGAAAATGACATTTTATATGTAGCCGCCGGGCACCATGCGACCGAACGCTTCGGTATTCAAGCCTTAGGAGATCATTTATTGCAAACCTTCCCTGAGCTCTCGATCCAGTATCAAGAAATTAATAACCCAGTATAGTGAAGAAGAAATCTTTCTTAGTCTCGCAGTCGAATTCATTAGAATAAAATAAAAAAGATTGTGTTTTTTAAGAAAAGTTGTTAAAATTCTCCACCTCAGTGGTTTCATGCGAGCGTTGTGAGGAGCCCCCTCAATAGGCGTCGTTTTGAGACAGTCGTAATTAATGCGAACTTCCCCATCGCGTTGGGTCACACCCAGGGCTATCCTGACGCAGTAGGGGACTTTTAAGGAAATCCGTTCACTATGATGAAGCTTTATTCGGGGATGACGTGCCCGTTTTCTCACAGCTGCCGTTTTGTGCTCTATGAAAAGGGGTGCGAATTTGAAACGACCGAAATTGACCTCTATCACCCGGTCGATGTGACCAATTTGAATCCTTACGGTGAAGTGCCAATTCTCGAAGAGCGCGATTTAATTTTGTACTCGGCCGATGTGATCAATGCCTATATTGACGATCGTTTCCCGCATCCCCAGCTTTTGCCGCCGGATCCGATGAACCGTGCGCGTGCCCGCTTGTGCAATTTCGTTTTTAACCGCGAAATTATGCCTTGGGTTCGTGCCTTGGAAAACCGTGATCTGACGCCGGAAAACCATAAAATTGCGCGTGATCGTTTGCGCGACCAATTAACACTCTTAGGGGTTCGGTTGAATAACTCCAAGTACATTTTGGGTGATGAATTTACGCTCTTGGATGTGTCGCTTGCACCGATCCTCTGGCGCTTGGATCACTATGGTATCGAGCTGCCGGAAGTGGCGGCGAATTTGATGACGTATGCTGAACGCGTGTTCTCGCGTCCGGCGTTCATCGATTCGATGACCCCTTCGGAACGCGTGATGCGTCGCTAATACCCTAGTCATGGGTTTGAATGCTTAGAAGGCGATACGCAAGGAGTAAGCATGGAAAATAAAGAAGCCAAACCGATCAAGCCGTATTTGATGGATGCGGTGCTGGAGTATTGTCGCGATAACGGTTGCTCGCCCTACATGATGGTCGCTGTGGATGACTATTGTGTTTTACCGCGCGAATACGTCCGTGACAACATGATTGTGTTTGATTTAAGTGATGAAGCAGTGAACCAACTCTCGATCACGAGCGATGCGGTGCAGTTTCAGGCGCGTTTTTCTGGGGAAGTCGAAAATGTCTATGTCCCGTTAAATCGTGTTGCTGCCGTGACGCCGCTCGAGTATCAAGAATTTGCTTTGCGTTTTGAAGTGACACCCACGGAAAAGGCGCCGCAAACGGAAAATTCGGATGGTGAAGAAGCTCCTGTTCGTCGCCCAACTCGCGTAAAATAAGTGGGGGAGATTGTACACAGTTAGGATGACGGTGTGATCGGTTCACACATTGGCGCAATATTGTGTATAATCCTCGCTCCAGTGCCTCTTTAGCTCAGTTGGTAGAGCAACCGCCTTGTAAGCGGTAGGTCAACTGTTCGAGTCAGTTAAGGGGCACCACTAAATTTAGGCCCATGTTATTAGAAGCTCAATAACATGGGCTTTTTCTTTGCCGTTCGAGTGATGCGATGGGTTAGGCCGCTCGACGCCCCATCGTAATGCGATCGTTGCCACCGTAGTCCTTTACGGTACGCACGCCTGCCAGTCCAGACACGCGGAAGAGGCATTCGACCGCTTCGCCTTGATCATAGCCGTGCTCCACGATCAACCAACCGCCCACATTGAGGTGTTGCATGGCATGGTGAGCAATCTCGGCGATCGCACTCAACCCATCTTGGTGGTCGGTGAGTGCATCGAGGGGTTCGGTACCTAGCTTAAGCAGATGTTCGTCATCCGGGCGGATATAAGGGGGATTACTCACGATCAGATCGAACGTTTCCTCCTCACCAATTGGTTCCCACCAGGAGCCTTGTCGGAACTCAATGCTGGCATCCAAAAGCTGAGCATTTTCCTTGGCTACGTCCAGCGCTTCGGCTGAGCGATCCGTGGCGACCACGGTCGCATTGGGGCACTCTTTAGCGAGCGTAATGGCAATACAACCACTGCCCGTTCCTAAGTCCAAAATCCTCGGATTGGGAGTGACGACAATCTGGGCTTGCTCAATGAGAACTTCGGTATCCGGACGGGGAATCAAGACACTCTGATTGACTTTAAAGTATCGCCCGAAAAACTCTTGTCGACCCACCAAGTAAGGAATTGGCATCCCTTCTAAGCGCATCGTGATGAAGAGATCGAACTTCACAATCGCAAACTCGTCGAGGGTTTCGTCGTCATGGGCGATCAAGTACTCTTTAGGTTTGTCGAGTACAAAGGCGAGCAAAATCATCGCTTCGAAGCGACCGACCTTGGGGGTCGCCTCCGCGAGAACATAGCGAATGGTGTTACGTTCGATCTCAGTCATTCAAACCTCTTAGGCGAGCGCGGCAAGTTGGTCTGCTTGATGTTGGTTCATCAGTGCCGTCACGATTTCATCCAGATCTCCATCTAAGATGGCATCGAGCCGGTAGAGTGTCAAGTTGATACGGTGATCCGTCAGGCGCCCTTGAGGGAAATTATAAGTGCGAATACGTTCTGAGCGGTCCCCCGACCCAACTAAGCTCTTGCGTTCACTCGCTTCTTTTGCTTGTTGCGCTTCGACTCGGGCAGCATAAATGCGCGACGCTAAAATGGCCATAGCACGTGCTTTGTTTTGGGTTTGACTACGTTCGTCCTGACATTCCACCACTAATCCCGTGGGGAGGTGGGTAATACGAACCGCCGAGTCGGTCTTCTGGATATGCTGACCACCCGCCCCCGAGGCACGGAACACGTCGATACGCAACTCAGACGGATCGAGGACGACTTCTTCCACCGCGTCCATTTCGGGGAGCACGGCTACGGTACAGGCCGAGGTATGAACGCGTCCTTGGCTTTCCGTCACGGGGACGCGTTGAACGCGGTGTCCACCTGACTCAAACTTCATGCGCGAATAGGCGCCACGACCGATGATACGCACGATGACTTCTTTGTAGCCTCCCAGATCACTTTCGGAGGAGGAGACGATTTCGTGTTGCCAGCCTTGACGTTCGGCATAGCGCAAATACATACGCAATAAGTCTCCCGCAAAAAGGGCAGATTCATCGCCCCCTGTGCCAGCACGAATTTCTAGGAAAATATTCCGTTCATCATTGGGGTCTTTGGGTAACAATAAAACCTGCAACTCCCCTTCGAGTTTGTCAAGCGTGTCTTTCGCCGCTTGGATTTCTTCCTGGGCAAACCCTTTCATTTCGGGGTCACTCAGCATTTCCTCGGCGACAGCTAGGTCCTCTTCGGCGCGACGTAATTCGCTGGCTTTTTGGACTAAAGGTTCAATTTCAGCACGTTCTTGCGATAACGCGCGGAATTTATCCATATCGTTGGCCACTTCGGGTGACGATAAGATGCGATCAATTTCTTCTAAGCGCAAGCCTAACTGATGGAGCTTGGCGCGGATACTATCGTTAATCATTCGAATTCTGTAGATTGGAAACTAAGCCAAGGCTAAAGGATAACCCAAATATCTTCCTAAGAGGAGTATAGGTCTCCAAGAAAAGAGTCCTGTAAGCAAAACCTACAGGACTCCAACGTAGACAATGTTGAGGAGGGTTTTAACGATCGTGGCGACGATAGAAGCGATTGAGCATACGCTCCATCAGGTCACGGTCATCATTACTCAAGCCTTCGGCATTACGTAAGAGAATAGTCGGGTCGTGGATTAATTTGTTGGTTAAACCACGGGCAAACATTTCGAGTACTTCTTCGGGCGAGTCGCCATGCTTTAAATGACGGCGGGCTCGTTGCAACTCCACTTCGCAGAGATAGTGAGCACGGTCGCGTAAGGACTGGATGACTGGCACCGTTTCACGCTGACGTAGCCACGTTTCAAAGTCGCGAACACGTAAGTCAATAATCGTTTGAGCTTGTGTAATTGCGGCTTGACGGCTGGCCATCCCTTGACTGACCACTTTACCGAGATCGTCCACGGTATACACGTAGACGTCGTCGAGGCGTTCGATTTCACTTTCCACGTCACGCGGAACGGCTAAGTCCACAATAAACATGGGGCGGTGTTTACGCTGTGCAATCGCACGTTCGATCATCCCTAAGCCAATGATCGGTAAGGAGGACGCGGTGCAGGAGACAATGATGTCGAAGTCGGCAATGCGATCAGGCAGTTCGGCTAAACGAATCGCTTCCGCATGAATGGTTCGAGCTAATGTTTGTCCCTTTTCGAGTGTGCGGTTGGCAATGGTAATGGATTTGGGCTGTTGCGCAGCAAAATGGGCTGCACACAGTTCAATCATTTCACCTGCCCCCACGAAGAGCACACGCTCATTATGTAAGTTACCAAAGAGTCGATTGGCAAGACGAACGGCGGCTGCGGCGAGACTAATCGAGTTGGCACCAATTTCCGTAGCGGTACGCACCTCTTTAGCGACGGTAAAGGTCGACTGGTAGAGGTGATTGAGCATAATGCCCAGCCCGCCAGCTTGTTTAGCGGCGCGTTCGGAATCTTTCATCTGACCGACAATCTGGGTTTCCCCCAGTACCATGGAGTCAAGACCAGAGGCGACAC
This sequence comes from uncultured Sutterella sp., assembly GCA_905192805.1. Lineage (GTDB taxonomy): Bacteria > Pseudomonadota > Gammaproteobacteria > Burkholderiales > Burkholderiaceae_F > Sutterella. The sequence goes on from CAJJMF010000006.1 coordinate 25,471, forward strand.
GGAAAGTATGGTGTGCTGCCTTTTCTTGTTCATAGCGATAAATATGCGGTTCGATTTCCGAGCGAGCGACTTTCTTACGTTCGCAGATAAAATTCAAAATGCTTTCTGCCGCTACGGACAGGTTTTCCACAGCGCAGTAAATTTCCGTGCGGTTGCAGGTAGACAATATTGCCGCTTCACTGATCCCGCCCATTTGGACGCTGGAAAAGCGATCACGTAAATAGCTAATTGTCTCTGCAATTTCGTCGGGGCCAAACGCAACGCGTTCACGCACAGAAACAGGAGCAGTCGTATGATTGAGGCCTAAAGCTAGCAGTTGCATCGCAGTATTGTTTCGAAAGGTGACAGGTAGTTAGCAAACGAAATGCTAATTAGCTCTGATTATAGGCGGAGAATGTTTGCTTTTTCTTAAGTGAAAACCCCGTATGGGCAAAGAAAATTGTATCTGTGGGGGCTCTTTAAGCAACTGAGCGATGAGTTTGTAGTTTATTTTTGACTGAGATTGAGGAATAAACGGTATGTCGATAGGTAATCGTAATGACAAAGCCTTGGTACTGTTTTCGGGTGGGCAAGACTCTAGTACGTGTCTAGCTTGGGCATTAAACACGTTTGCGCACGTCGAAACGGTGGGCTTTGAATACGGACAACGCCATGAAGTGGAGATTGAGTGTCGAAGTAAAGTCCGACGAGCCATCGCCCAACTCAAGTCCGAGTGGAAGGAGAAATTGGGTGATGACCATTTGTTGGATATGTCGCTGTTGGGACAAATCAGTGACTGCGCACTGACCCGTGAAAAAGCATTGGAATTTGAGCGTAATGGGGTCCCTAATACGTTTGTACCCGCGCGCAACTTATTGTTTTTCACATTTGCTAGCGCCTTAGCCTACCGTCGTGGAATGAGTGTGTTGGTAGGGGGGATGTGTGAAACGGATTATTCGGGGTATGCTGATTGTCGCGATAACACCCTTAAGAGCCTACAAGTGTCGCTCTCGTTGGGTTTAGATGCTCGCATGGTGATCGAAACCCCTTTGATGTGGTTAACCAAAGCCCAAACGTGGGAGCTTGCCTATGCGTTGGGTGGGGAGCCATTGGTCGAGATCATTCGCACCGAGAGTCACACGTGCTACTTGGGCGATCATGAGCATTTTCATGAGTGGGGGTATGGATGCGGTACCTGCCCCGCCTGTCAGTTGCGCCGCGATGGTTGGTTAGCCTATCAAGCGCAACGTTCTGTCCAATAACGATTGGCTCGTGACATCCGGGGCTCACCCAGAACGATGAGACCCCGGTGTGTTTGCGTTAGCTTTCGGGCTGAATGAGGGCCTTGTAGGCGCCGTAGCCTTCTTTTTCCAAATCCTCGTAGGGGATAAAACGCAACGAAGCGCTATTGATACAGTAGCGCAATCCCCCCTTATCTTGTGGTCCATCGGTAAAGACATGCCCTAAGTGGGAATTCCCATGACGTGAACGGACCTCGGTGCGGATCATCCCGTAGCTGCGGTCCTCATGGGTTTTTAGGGCATCCCCATGGATGGGTTTGGTAAAGCTGGGCCATCCCGAGCCAGAGTCGTATTTGTCGGACGAACTAAACAGGGGTTCACCGGTTACGACGTCAACATACAATCCCGCGCGATGATTATTCCAATATTTACCGGTAAAGGGCGCTTCTGTTCCACACTGTTGCGTGACTTCGTACTCAAGCGGTGTGAGTTGCTCCTTGATTTCGCTGGCCGAAGGAACGTGGTAGGTTTTCTCACCCAGGACGTCTTTGGGGGTGGGTGCGTTTTTCGAAGGCGGGACCGTTGGGAGTTTCTTTAAACTACTGAAGTCAATATGACAGTAGCCATTGGGATTTTTCTTCAAGTAATCCTGATGATAGTCTTCTGCAAGATAGAAGTTTTTCAGAGGCATCAATTCCACCACAATCGGGCGAGCGTAATGGGTTTGTTTTTCGGTAAGAATGCGTTCAAAGCGTGCTTGCTCTTCGGGATGGGTATAGTAGATCCCAGTACGGTATTGTGTGCCGCGATCATTACCTTGGCGGTTAAGGCTGGTTGGGTCGATGATTTCAAAAAACTGCTCAGTGAGCGTTTCTAAGCTGACCTGACTGGGGTCATAGCGCACTTCAACGGTCTCAGCGTGCCCCGTTAATCCCGTACAAACTTGACGATACGTGGGGTTTTCCGTATGCCCATTGGCATAACCCGAACGTGCGTCGAGTACTCCTGGAATGCGGGAAAAATACTCTTCAACCCCCCAGAAACATCCGCCTGCAAAATAGATTACAGCTTGTTCGACGGGGGCGACCTGATTCTGCGTGTCGGTGGTCATCTTTGCCTCCAAATGCGTAAAGGGAAGTGGGCTAAGGCTCACTAACGCGAGTACGAAATAAATGAATGCTTTTCGCATATCACCACTCCTGTCGGTGTTGGGTGAATCGTGAATAATAAGGAGACTAACGGAGTGGTGACAAAAAAACAATCACTAAGCGAGGAGTGGTTCGTGACAGAATTAAACAAGGCATAAACAGACGATGTGGTGCAGGAGGACGATGAGGGGAAGGGACTCATGAGTAACGAGTGGGCCAGGATGTAGCAGCACTACGCGGGGGGTGTCAAGAAAAAGCGGAG
>CAJJMF010000007.1 GCA_905192805.1 uncultured Sutterella sp.
CAGGCTTTCGCCTGCGAGAGTAGAGATACTTAACTTTTCTTTGATAAAGACGGGATAAAGGGGTTATAGCACAAAAAAGTGAACGCGTGTTCATAAAATACCTCTTTTTTTATCGCTTCTCTTTCAGGCAAAGAACCAGTTTTATAAGGGTTTTTACGAACTTCCCTCTCTCACAATAAATTTTGCGATTGCCCTTGATTTCAGAGTACTATTAGCCTAACCTTGCGCAAACGACCTATTTGTCACCACACTGACACGTGTACTTATGCTGGAAGCAATCCATTTTCAATATTTCCTTGGGGCTTTGGTTTCATTGCTCGTGATTACCAACCCGCTCTCTAAACTCCCGCTGTTTATTAGTCTCACTCAAGGCATGTCCGATGAGCGACGTCGCCAACAAGCGCACCGTGCTGGACTCTTTGCCGGACTCATCATGCTGGTGAGCCTTATTGCTGGCAATATGCTCTTGGCATTCTTTGGTATTAGCTATGGGGCTATGCGTATTGCAGGCGGATTGGTGGTAGCCGCGATTGGTTATCAAATGCTTTTCGGTGGTAACTCCCCAAACAAAGCGCCGATTGTCCGTCGCGATAAAGATGACTATTCGTTCTTTCCCATTGCCATGCCTGGCATCGCGGGACCGGGGACCATTGCCGTGGTCATTGGTTTTTCGACCGAAATCGCCGAAATTGCGGACTATGTCGACTTAGCGGTTGCGTTAGGCTGGACTACTTTGGCCATCATCGCCGTGGCTCTGGTCAACTGGGCGGTGATGCGCTACTCGGACATCCTGTCGCGTCGCCTCGGACCATCAGGGACCCTTGTCCTCTCGAAGTTAATGGGCTTTTTACTCATTTGTATTGGTGTGCAATTCGTGGGTTCAGGGATTCGCACATTCATTGCAGGTAGCTAGCACTTTCCGAGCACCCATGCCCGAAAAAAAGCGCCCGTCTATTTGACGAGCGCTTTTTTCTTGAATGGATCTTATTCGACGGTTACACTCTTGGCTAAATTGCGTGGCTTATCCACGTCAGTACCGCGTGCCAATGCGGTGTGATAGGCCAGAAGTTGCAAAGGGACTACGTGGAGAATCGGCGAGAGGCGACCATAGTTTTCTGGCAACGTAATCACGTGCATACTCTGAGAGGAGACGATATGGGAATCTCCGTCCGCACACACATACAGTTCACCGCCACGCGCACGAACTTCCTGCATGTTGCTCTTGAGCTTTTCTAACAATCGATCGTTCGGGGCAACCGTCACCACCGGCATGTTTCGATCCACCAGTGCCAAAGGACCATGCTTAAGCTCTCCAGCTGGGTATGCTTCGGCATGAATATAGCTAATTTCCTTGAGTTTGAGTGCTCCTTCGAGCGCAATCGGATAGTGCATCCCACGGCCTAAAAAGAGCGCATGCTCTTTCTGGGCAAACTGTTCTGCCCAAGCAATAATTTGAGGTTCCAACGCCAGAACGGCACTGACGGCTTGAGGCAAATGCCGTAACTGCTTTAACTCGGTTTCGGTTTGAGCGTCATCCACTAAGCCATGAGATTTACCCAGAGCGAGTGCTAACAAGTAAAGTGCAACCAATTGGGTGGTAAAGGCCTTAGTGGAGGCAACGCCAATTTCTACACCGGCTCGAGTGATATAGACCATACGGCTTTCACGCACCATCGCAGAGGTAGCGGAGTTACAGATGGTCAAGGTCTTATCCATACCCTGCTGCTTCGCATGGGCTAAGGCGGCTAACGTGTCCGCCGTTTCCCCCGACTGTGAGATGGTAACGACTAACGTACTGGGGGAAGCAATCGAATGGCGATAGCGGTATTCGCTCGCAATTTCCACATCACACGGAATATGGGCAATTTCTTCGATCCAATATTTGGCCGTGAGTGCAGCATAGTAAGACGTACCACAGGCTAAAAAGAGCACTCGGTCCACACAGGGAAATACCGTTTCTGCCTCAGGTCCAAAGAGTGAGGAGGAAATTTCCACGACCCCCTCTAACGTATCCCCAATGGCACGTGGTTGTTCAAAAATTTCTTTTTGCATGTAGTGGCGATAGGGCCCCAACTCGGCCACGGCAGAGTAAGCATTCACAATGCGTAGCTCACGTTCAACGGCTAAATACTCACCATCGGCGGCACGACTATAAACGGTCCAGGAATCGGGGGTCATATCCACCACATCCCCTTCCTGTAGGAACACAATACGGTCCGTCACAGACGCGATTGCCATGGCATCCGAGGCGACGAAATTTTCGTGATTACCTACTCCTAATACCATCGGAGAGCCTTGACGTGCAGCAACAACACGATTGGGTTCTCGACCGGACACCACCGCAATCGCAAAACTTCCATGCACCTTCAGTAAGGCAGACTGAACCGCTTTTAACAAATCCCCGTGATAATGTTTATGAATTAAATGGGCGAGTGCTTCCGTATCCGTCTGGCTCGTAAATACGTAACCTTCCTTCGTTAACTCGTCACGAATACTCTCGTAATTCTCAATGATGCCATTATGAACAATGGCAATCTCGTCGCGCGAGACAATGGGATGGGCATTGGCCACTTCAGGGCGTCCGTGCGTAGCCCAGCGGGTATGGGCAATCCCGGTGTTGCCTTGAATGGATTCGCTTTCGACTTGATCAACCAGATCTTTCACGCGTGCAACCGATCGAGCCCGAAGGATCTCACTCCCTTTAAGAACGGCCACACCACAGGAGTCATACCCACGGTACTCGAGACGCTGAAGTCCTTCTAATAAAATAGGCACCACGTTCTGATAAGAAGCGGCGGCGACAATACCACACATTCTTTACTCACTCCTAAAAACGAACGGCACACGCGATAGGACGTCATGGACGTTCAAGAGAATTTTCGCCAAGAGAAACTGCTACTTTAGCCTTTTTTGGTCGGACGTTGCCAGCCCTCAATGACAGTTTGTTTAACGCGCGAAATCACCAGTTTTCCTTCAGGAACGTCACGCGTAACCGTGGTTCCCGCTCCAACCGTCGCGCCAGCTCCCACCACGACCGGCGCCACCAGTTGCGTATCCGAACCAATGAACGCATCGTCCCCGATGATGGTTTTGAACTTATTCACCCCATCATAGTTGCAGGTAATGGTACCCGCGCCAATATTGACGCGTTTACCAATGTCACTATCCCCGATATAGGTCAGGTGATTAATTTTCGAGTCCTGCGCCACATGGCTCTTCTTGATTTCTACGAAGTTGCCAATGTGATTATTCCCAGCGAGTTCGGCGCCAGGACGCAAGCGCGTATAAGGCCCAATGCGAGACTCACCGCCCACCGTCGCCCCATCAATATGGCAAAACGGTAACACTTCGACCCCCGCTTTAATCGTACTGTTCGCAATCACGTTGTAAGCACCAATGTGCACCCCGTCTTCGAGCACCACGTTACCCTCAAACACGCAGCCCACATCGATCACCACGTCCTGCCCGCAGGAAAGCGTGCCGCGAATATCTATGCGGTCAGGGTCCATCAAAGTGACCCCACTGGCTAATAACTGATCTGCTTGAGAGCGTTGCCACACACGCTCGAGCGCAGCAAGCTGAGTCTTGGAGTTCACTCCCTCGACCTCGTAAGCATGATGAGGAGAAACCGTAACAATCTCAACACCGGCCTCAACCGCCTTGGCAATACAATCGGTGAGGTAGTACTCACCTTGGGCATTATGGTTCGTCAGGGACGTTAACCACGGACGAAGCGACTTCGTCGGCAATAACATAATGCCCGTATTGACTTCGTTAATCGCCTTTTCGTCGGGACTGGCGTCTTTTTCCTCAACAATCGCAATCACTGCGCCCTGTTGATTACGCACAATACGTCCGTAACCCGTTGGGTTGCTCATCGTAACCGTCAACAACCCCATTTGTGATGGCTGGGTCGCCTTGCACAGGTCGTCAATCGTCTGTCGGGACAATAAAGGTACGTCCCCAAGGCAGACCAAGGTATGGGACTCGTCCTCATCCAAGTGCTCCAACGCAGATCGTAGCGCGTCACCCGTGCCTTTTTGCTCCCGTTGCAAGGCAAATACCAAGCCAGACTTCCCTTCGTAATGTTGCTTAACCATCTCAGCCTGATGTCCCACCACAACCACAATCGGTTTTTGGGTTAAGGATTGGGTCGTCTCAATCACCCAGTCCAACATAGGTTTTTTGGCTAAAGGCTGTAACACCTTTGGCAGCTTTGAGTGCATGCGTTTGCCCATACCCGCGGCCAAGATAACAACATTCATAGGATCGATCCCGAAAGAGAAGAGATGGAAAAAGCACAAAGGCCGTCGCTCACATTGAGGACGGCCTTTGCCTATTAGAGCTAATAGGATTTTATCAGGCAGGCGTAGAAGCGGGAAGTTTCGTCGATTTCGGAAGCAGAGCTTCGTTCACGACATTGTTTCGATTCTTTTCGTTCCATTCGCGTAAGTATTCGCGATTGCCACGCGTCGGAAGTAAAGAACCCACCACCATACCAAAACCCGCTGCGATGAAGCCACCCAAGACGTTCGGGAACACGTCGCCTAAGCTCGACCACGTCAAGATCGACCAGACCACGCCCCCTAAGAACATGGATAAGTAAACGCCTTGACGGGTGGTGTTCTTCCAGTAAAGCCCACAAACCAACGGCCAGAACGCACCAACCACCGGGAACTGGTAAGCCATCGCCACCATGTCATAAATTGCCGTGCCTTCCACTAAGAGCGAATAGGTGAGGACCAGGAACGTGAAGACAAACACGGTCCAACGCATCGCACGGAGCATATGGCGGTCATCGAGCTTCACAAACGTGGTCAAAATATTGCTCACAAAAGCCGTGGACGGCGCCAAAATCGTAGCCGAAGCCGTCGACATCACTGCCGAGAGGACAGCACCGAAGAAGAGCACACGCAACCACATCGGCATGTAGTCTTTGACTAAGGTCGGCAACACACGCTGCGGATCTTCTTGTAAAAGACCACTCGCGGTATCGGGCATCACCAAAATGGCAGAAATCACGATGAACATCGGTACAAACGCAAAGAGAATGTACACGCAACCACCAATGATAGGACCCGCCATAGCCGTCTTCGTATCTTTAGCAGACATCACACGCTGGAACACGTCCTGTTGCGGAATTGAACCGATCATCATCGTAATCGCCGCCGATATCCAGAACAGCCACCCTGAGACCGTAGGTTCAGGTAGTGCATGGAACAGTTCCTTTTGACGTGCATAACCAATGATTTGATCAAATCCACCTGCTAAATCGGCAGCAAAGAACAGAATGACAATCAAGCCAGCCACAATAATGATCATCTGGAAGAAGTCCGTGATCGCCACAGACCACATCCCACCGAACATGGTGTAGACCAATACCACACCCGTCCCAATCATCATCCCAGTGGAGACGGAAATCATGCCTTCCGTGATCAAATTAATCACAAGACCTAAAGCTGCAACTTGCGCACCGACCCAGCCCAAGTACGAAATCACAATGAAAATCGTACAAAGCACTTCAATGGCACGTCCATAACGGTGGCGATAGTAGTCACCAATCGTCAGAATATTGAGCTTGTAGAGTTTTTGGGCGAAGAACATCCCAACCAAGACGAGCGCCATCCCGGAGCCAAACGGATCTTCAACAACCCCATGAATACCGCTTTCGATGAAGCGGCCAGGAAGGCCGAGGATCGTTTCGGAACCAAACCAAGTGGCGAAGGTTGCCGTTACCACCATAGGAAGTGGCAGGCTACGGCCAGCCAATGCATAGTCATTCGTATTGTTTACACGCATCGCTGCATAGATCCCAATAGCGATCGTCAGGAGCATGTATAGCATTACAAAACCAATCAGCGTCATCTCACTTTTCTCCATAAAACGACGTTGAACGGAAAAACCCTTGTTTATTGGCGCGAATTGTAGGGACAATTCGCGGACTTGAGTAAACTAATTTTGCCAAAATCGGCGTTTCAGACAAACAATCACTGAAAGTTTCATCTATATCAAAAAAACAAGCCCCTTGTTGGCAACAACAAGAGGCTAGCGGGTTTCCGGGTTATGCTAATTGCTTAGTTCCCATCTTCTCCTATTTGCTTAATACCAGCAAGGAGCCATCCCGTCGATCCGTCCACTTTCTTTTCAAGTGTCCAGATCTCTGAAATCGTTTCCACCTCATTGTTGATCTTGATCTTTCCTGCGAAGCGCACGGCAGCAAGGTAGTCGGGACCATCTTGCGTAATGCCTAAGAGTTCGTTATTGAGCTCCAACACTTCCGAGACATAAACCTCATTACCGCGAGTGCGAAGCTGGTGAGTAATAGCGACGAACACCTCTTGAGTCGTAAACTCCGAGATTTCGATGACATTACCCGTATCCCATGCTTTTTGAAGCTTGCGATAGTTTTCTAAAGCTGTCTTCAAGAAACCGTTTTTGTCAAAATCAGTCGGCGTGATATCCGTCACACCCGAGTCCATCGAGGTCTTACCTTCGTTCATAAACTGATCCATCACACTACCCGAGGCCGGGCTCGCGCCAGAAGCAGTCCATGACGAGGGCTGTGGTTGGGGAGCTTCGTACGGAGTCGCACGAGGCGCTTCCGTTTGACGATACGCATTAGGCGTAATGTCTTCCACCCCTTGGTTAGTGGACGATTGAGCTTGCACTTTGCGAGCCAAAAATCCGCGAACCACCATATAAAGCACCATCACGAGCAGTAAGCCCATTACAAAGCTCACCATGCCCGAACCATTGATGCCCAATAGCGATAACAAGGCCGAAATACCCAACGCCGTCGCTAAACCCGTCAATAAGCTACGAGCCATTGAGGGGCGTTGCACCGGTGTCGGGGCTGCATTAGGAGTCGACTGTTGTTGCGGACGAGGCGTCGCAGTTGGCTGCGACGGACTCGAAGGCGTAAACGAAGGCGTACTGCTGGGGGCTTTTTGCGTAAAGGTAGGTGCAGGACGACCAAAGCTCGAGCCGCCACCGAAACGACGTGCGGCATCCGCATCCATCGATGTGGCAAATAACGTGGCACATACTGCAACGACTGCAAAAAACTTGCGCATATATCCTCTAAAGTCTCGTCAATCTTCCCTTACCGGCCATTGTCACCCGTAAGGACTTGGGTGTTCATCAATAAAAACACCATGCTGACATTTTACAGAGATTCTTTGACTCCGATATGCATTGCACAGATACCAAATGTAAGATTTTTCCACGTGACCTTATGGAATCCCGCGTCACGCATGAGCTGTGCAAAGGTTTGTTGATCCGGATGCATGCGGATCGATTCGGCCAAATAGCGATAAGACGGAGCATCGTTCGCGATGATACCGCCGACCCAAGGCATAAATTTGAAGGAATAAAAATCGTAGATGGGGCGCACCCAGGGTTCACATTTTGAAAATTCCAAAACCACCAAGCGACCTTCGGGCTTCAGAACTCGGAACATTTCTCGTAACGCCTGATCTTTATGGGTCATGTTGCGAATTCCAAAAGAAACCGTAATGACATCAAACGTTTCCTCTTGGAAGGGTAAGTGCTCAGCATCCGCCTCAACGGTATAACACTTCAAGCCTTCATGCTCAATGCGCTTTTTGCCAATCGCAAGCATTTCATGGTTGATATCCGAGGCAACAACATTATTGTCCCCTGCGAGGCGTGCAAACTTCATTGCCAAGTCACACGTGCCGCTGGCAATATCCAGAACCTTTTTCCCTGCCGTCACTTGAGCGGCATGAATGCATTGGCGCTTCCATAATCGATGTAAGCCAAGACTTAATATGTCGTTTAATAAGTCATACTTGCTCGCTACGCTGTCGAAGACTTCCCGCACTTGGTTGGCTTTTTTGTCTTCGTCCACCATGCTGTAGCCAAAGTCGATTTTTTTGTCGTTAGTAGACATGTTTCTTTTGAAGGTTTTGGGGTTCTAAAAAAATTAACTGTGACAGCCACAAGAGCCGCCTCCACAACCGTGGGAGGGCTTAGACGTCACTTTCTCCTGAGCAGAGGGCTCACGACTCGCTCCCGCCTTCTCCAAGCGGTCAAGGTAATCTGCCCACAGCTCATCATAATGCGTAATCAAATCCTCGAGGTAATCCCAACTGTAGAGCCCCGAGTCATGCCCATCGGAATACACAATCTTCAGTGCATAGTTGCCCATAGGTTCAAGGCCAGTCACATCCACATTCTTCTTACCCACTTGAAGTACTTCTTGACCAGGCGCATGCCCTTTGACTTCAGCCGAAGGAGAGTAAACGCGTAAGAACTCAAACGGTAGACGGGCCACTACTCCATCCTCGTAACTGAGCTCCAGTTCGCGACTCTTCTTATGTAAGACGATATTGGAAGGGATTTTCATAGACGTTCCTCGCTGGTAGGTTGAGAGTCAAAACGACCGTCTTAAACTGACCTTGTAAAGATATCAAATCGAGCTTTCGTGAGTCTGATCTCGATCGCACTTTAGCATTTATACGCCGTGGCTATCATAACGCAAAAAATGGGCTAAAAACAGGGGGGAATTTGGTGTTCTTAACCCCGTTGTTCTCTCCAAAGGATTACGTCGAACCATGACCGAGGCAACGCAGTTGAAAGCGAGCTGAGCTGAGCCGACTCGTTGAGAGAATATTATCAAAGGCAAGCGGGAGCACTTTATCCGTTGTAAGGGGAGACTACCCACATACCCAATCCCTTGGCTTAGACCAAAAAGAAAGCCACTCTCAGGTGGCTTACTTCATTAGGCAATTTGGTCCCCTCGACAGGAATCGAACCTGTAACACAGCCTTCGGAGGGCTGGATGATATCCATTTCACCACGAGGAGAGAACTGAGATTATACATCACACCAGCGCAGGATCGACCTCAATTGTCCAATTTACGCGTGTTTTAGGGAACAATTGCTTCCATCGCCATAAAAAACGATTGAGTTGAACGCGTTCATCCGCCTCAATCAATAACTGTGCTCGTTCACGATCCTTAAGTCGCATCAAATACATGGGGACTGGGTCAAAAAGTCGCACCGCACTCGCTTCAGGCAGTTGACTACCTAGTGTGACCATGTCGGACAAAAAATTGAGCGCCTCACCAATGGACTCTGCCTCGGCATACAAGATCGCTTGATAAGAGTAGGGGACGTAGTGGTTGATCTCTCGCTCCGCAAGCGTGAACTCTGCAAATTTTCGATAGTCTTGCAACTTTAACATTGCGAAGAACGGATCGTTAGGGTAGTGTGTTTGAATCAACACATGCCCCTCGGTATTGCCTCTACCAGAACGACCCGCCACTTGCATAAAGGTGGCAAACAATTGCTCTCGAGCTCGCACATCAGGGTGCGTTAGCTGGGCATCCGCATCGAGAACCACGACCAAACCGACATTTTTGAAATCATGTCCTTTAGCAATCATTTGGGTGCCGACCATAATCTCGGCTTCTTTGGCGTGGAACCGTTGAAACGCTGCCTCTACCTCACCCTTCCCCGATACCGTGTCCCGGTCGATACGCATCACACGGGCCCCCGAAAAGAGTTTTTCAATACTTTCTTCTATTTGCTCCGTCCCTTGACCTTTGGGAAGAATATCCACATTACCACACTCAGGACAGCTTCGAGGAATAGGCTTACGGGTGCCGCAGTGATGACACATTAAAACTCGCCATTCTTTGTGGTAAACCATGCGAGCAGAACAATGCGTGCAGGTCGCCATCCAGCCACAGCTTGGACAATAAAGCACTGGAGAGTAGCCTCGACGATTCAAAAAGATAAGCACTTGCTCATTACGATCGATCGTTTGTTGGACTTGCTGTTGTGTGTATGCAGTCAAGGCGGGTTGCCCCACTTTGGGGGCCTCAGTCAATTCCACCTCCGGCAATCCTCCCGTCCCCGTGGCACGGTGCGTTAATTCGATCAACTGGTAGTCGCCCAACTTCGCCTTGTACCACGTTTCCATTGAAGGCGTTGCTGAGCCTAACACGATCGGAATTTGATTTTTCCAGGCACGCCACACCGCAAGATCGCGCGCACTGTGTCGTAGGCCATCGCCGGCTTTAAATGAACCATCATGCTCTTCGTCGACAATAATCAGCTTTAAGTCGCGAAAACTTGCCATCGCACTCATGCGCGTTCCCACGAGAATACGTGCTCTTCCTTCATGAATCGCTAGCCAAGCATCGGCGCGTTCGAGTTCACTACAACTCGAATGCAATGTGACGATCGTTTCTTCAGGGAATCGCGCTCGCACCCGCGCTTCAAGCTGTGGAGTGAGATTAATTTCGGGCACCAACAGTAGCACCTGAGCCTGAGGATCACGTTTGAGTACGGTCTCAATCACATGCAAATACACTTCCGTCTTACCAGAACCCGTAACCCCAAATAGTACAAACGGAGCATAACCTTTCGCTTGGGTAATCCGCTTCACCGCCTCTTGTTGTTCGGGATGCAAAATGGGGGCGGGCTGTGGTTTGGTATACCGGGGCTTAGGCGCTCGGAATTTCTCCATGCGTTGCTGATAACCACGCCGTGACTCTCGTCGGAAAAATTTAGGGATGGCTGGAAGTGCTGCTTCTCCCCATCCACGTACATAGTACTTGGAGGCAAACTGCGTCAAAGCTAACCATTCTTCGCGTAATGGGGCCGTGTCATTAAAAACTTTCAGAACCGACTTTAGTGAACCTTCATAGCTCGTCGTAGAAGAAAGTTCAACAACGATTCCAACCACTTTTCGTGTACCAACACCGACTAACACTCGGTCCCCTTGAGCCAATAACATCTCATCAGGAACCTTATAGTCAAACGGTTTTACTTCCGGGATATCCACAATTACCTTGGCGTACACAGTCGACTCCTACTAACGTCTCTCAAGAAGGATCATTTGGTTTAACTACGCAGTGAGTCGATTAGACAAACTGGGCATATGAAGGAAGTATTTGTGATTAAAGCTGTGGATAACTTTGTGGATTTCTTTGTTCGGTTTTTCCATAGCATGAAAAACCGAAGACCTGTTAACCACGTCTCGATCTAACCATAAATATTGTTTTTATCTTATTTTTCAATAACTTAAATACAGGCTCTTTCTACATGTCAAGCATTTTTTGAGGCAGTTTTCAACTTCTTGGATGTGAGTCAAGGGTTGTGAATAACCTGCTTGACTTTTCACTGTATCAAGAATTTTTTTCTCCCCGATAGCGATATTTGAGGCAAAAAAATAGTCTTCCCATCACATGGAGAAGACTATTTTAACATTGCCCACTACTGGACAAATTGCCTTAATTCTTAATGAAAGCGTCGGCTGTATTGATGAACCTCATCCACTAAGATCTGTACGCTTTCGACAGGAGTAAATTGGTTAATCCCGTGACCTAAGTTAAATACATGGCCACCATTGCCCACCGTTCCAAACTTGTCGAGCACTTTACGAGCTTCGGCACGAATGGTGTCTTCAGAACCGAATAAAACGAACGGGTCCAGATTCCCCTGTAATGCTACCGTATCCCCCACACGTGCACGTGCTTTACCAATATCAGTTGACCAATCTAAGCCAACCGCTTGGCAGCCAGTCTGGGCAATCGCTTCAAGCCATTCCCCGCCACCTTTTGTGAACACAATGGAAGGAACAACCTCACCCTCGTTTTCTTTGATCAACCCATCAAGCACCTTCTTCATATATTTCAAAGAGAAGCGCAGATAGTCATCGCTCGCGAGCATACCACCCCAGGTGTCAAAAATTTGAACTGCCTGAGCACCGGCCTTAATCTGAGCATTCAAGTACTGGGTCACTGCTTGAGCATTCACCTCCAAGATACGCTCAAATAAGTCAGGGCGCTGGTACATCATCGTCTTGACTAAACGGAAATCACGGCTACCACGCCCTTCCACCATATAGCATGCTAAGGTAAAGGGGGACCCCGAAAAACCAATCAACGGCACACGGTTATTGAGAGCACGGCGAATCGAACTGACAGCGTCCATCACGTATTGGAGCTCGGCGCCCATATCCGGCACGTAGAGCGCATTGACAGCGTCTTCGGTCTGAACGGGCTTAGCGAAAACAGGACCTTCTCCGGCCACAAAACTCAGCCCCAGGCCCATTGCATCCGGAACCGTTAAAATATCCGAGAATAAAATCGCAGCATCTAATCCATAACGATCAATCGGCTGCAAGGTGACATCCGTGGCATATTGTGGACTTTGAGCCAGCCCCATGAAACTACCTGCTTTAGCACGGGTTTCACAATATTCGGGTAAATAACGTCCCGCCTGTCGCATAAGCCACAGGGGAGTGAAATCCGTTTTTTCACGTTTGAGCGATCGTAAGAAACAATCATTGATAGGTTTCATGGTCGTAGTTTTCCGTTTACAAAGAAGTCTAGCGAAGGGTCCAAACGATTGAACCCGCTTTATTGTGCCCGATATACCTAGCGGATAAAGTATTCAGGCTAAATTTTCTCGACTTATCCCTTTAGGGGGAAGTCAACTTAAGGGAGAAGGGCTTAGCGCACCACTAAAACAGGACGATCTGCTTCTGCCAACACCTTTTGCGTTTCGCTACCGAGCAACAACGCCCCAATCGTCCCTAAACCACGACTTGCCATGACAATAAAAGCCACATCATTACGACGAGCACAGTCAAGAATCCCCGCCGAAACGGTGTCGCAGTGTTCGGCGACAATATCGCAGTTCACCCCTTTTTCTGTCGCCTTACGCAACACAGCGCGTAATCGATCTTGGACAACCGGCTCCTCTCCATCAAACCCTCGTGTCGGCACTGGCCCTACCACTGAGGTCATCCCAACCAAATCGGCCCCTAACTGACGCGCCAATTCCACAGCCGTTTCAACTGCTTTATCGCTTAAGTTTGAACCATCGGTGGTCACTAAAATTTTTACACCGCTCATTTTTTGTCCTTTTCACTGGGATTATTCCTTGCCCATAAGGGGCTAAGGATCGTAACGTTTTCTCTAATTATTTTAGACGTTTAGCGCTCGTCTAGCGTTACGGTCAGCATTTTCCCTAATGCTAATCGCTTCAACTGATCACACGCTTATCACGGTCCCAATACTACAAAAGGACGCTATCCCTGCGGGAATAACGTCCTTTTTGTATGAAACAAATGCTTCTTAGTGCTTCTGACGAATCTTGCGAACCGCGACGAGCTGGGCGCTAAGGGCAGCCATTTCAGCTTCGAGTTTCGCAATCTCAAGTTCACCCGAGGCTTTTTGACGAAGGGCCTGAGCTTCCTCAAGAGCCATTTTCGTCTTAGCTTCATCAAGATCCTTGCTACGGACAGCCGTGTCGGCCAAAACCGTCACAAGGTCAGGTTGAACTTCGAGCACGCCGCCGGCAACGAAAACCGATTCAACCTCAGCTTGGCCAGGAACATGAATTCTGACAAAGCCAGGGCGGATCAAAGTAATCAAAGGTTCGTGCCCAGGCAAAATACCCAATTCGCCAGACACCCCGGGCAGCGAAACCAGCTCGGCGTCACCCGAAAAGACGGACTCTTCGGCACTCACGACGTCGATTTTAATAGTAGCCATTTTATGTTGCTCCGTAGTCAGGCGCTCACCCCGGCAGAGTGGTACATCTGCCGGGCCGAGGCATTACTTAAGGGTCTTAGCCTTTTCAAAGGCTTCGTCAATGGTACCTACCATGTAGAAAGCCTGTTCGGGCAACTCATCGCATTCACCATCAACGATCATCTTGAAACCACGGATGGTTTCCTTCAAGGGCACATACTTACCAGGCGAGCCCGTGAAGACTTCAGCCACGTGGAAGGGCTGAGACAAGAAGTTCTGGATCTTACGAGCACGCATAACCGTCATCTTATCTTCGGGAGCGAGTTCGTCCATACCCAAAATCGCGATAATGTCACGAAGTTCCTTGTAACGCTGTAAGGTTTCCTGAACACGACGGCAAACCGTGTAGTGTTCTTCACCAATCACGTTCGGGTCAACCTGACGGGACGTGGAGTCGAGCGGGTCCACAGCCGGGTAAATACCCAAGGCAGCGATATCACGCGACAACACGATGGTGGCGTCCAAGTGGCCGAAGGTCGTAGCAGGCGACGGGTCGGTCAAGTCGTCAGCAGGCACGTACACGGCCTGAATAGACGTAATAGAACCGGTCTTCGTCGAAGCAATACGTTCCTGTAAGCGGCCCATTTCTTCAGCCAACGTCGGCTGATAACCCACAGCCGAAGGCATACGGCCTAACAAAGCGGACACTTCCGTACCAGCAAGGGTATAACGATAGATGTTGTCAATGAACAACAGAATATCGCGGCCTTCATCACGGAACGCTTCAGCCATGGTCAAACCAGTCAAAGCCACGCGCAAACGGTTTCCAGGAGGTTCGTTCATCTGACCGAACACCATGGCCACCTTGTCCAAAACGTGGGATTCTTCCATTTCGTGATAGAAGTCGTTACCTTCACGGGTACGTTCACCCACGCCAGCGAACACGGAATAACCACCGTACGCCTTAGCGATGTTGTTGATCAACTCCATCATGTTCACGGTCTTGCCCACACCGGCACCACCGAACAAACCGACCTTACCACCCTTAGCGAAGGGGCAGATCAAGTCAATCACCTTGATACCAGTTTCAAGCAATTCGATGGACGCAGAGAGTTCATCAAATTTCGGGGCTTCACGGTGAATTTCACGCGTTTCTTCAGCGCCAATTTCACCGGCGTCGTCGATAGGACGACCAAGCACATCCATAATACGGCCGAGGGTCTTAGGACCAACCGGCACGGAAATACCGCGACCAGTGCTCTGAACCTTCATGCCACGTTGCAGGCCTTCAGAAGAGCCCATGGCAATGGTACGAACCACGCCGTCACCCAACTGTTGCTGCACTTCAAAGGTCAGGCCGGCCTCGGCCAGCGTATTGCTTTCGTCTTTTTCCAAGACGAGAGCTTCGTAAACCTTAGGCATGGCATCACGTGGGAACTCAATGTCCACCACAGCGCCAATAACCTGAACGATCTGTCCGATACTCATGGGTTTTCCTCAGTTATCGATACTTAATTGCATTAAGACACAGCCGCGGCACCACCGACGATTTCGGTAATTTCCTTGGTAATGCCAGCTTGACGAGTCTTGTTATAGACGAGTTGCAAATCATCAATAAGCTTCTTCGCGTTATCCGAGGCGGCCTTCATAGCCACCATACGAGCGCTCTGTTCCGAAGCCATATTTTCAACAACTGCCTGATAAATCAAAGCTTCAACGTAACGTTTAAGAAGCTCATCGAGAACAGTTTCTGCATCAGGTTCGTAGAGATAGTCCCACGAATACTGACGAGAATCATCCACCTCGGACAAGTAATCGTCCGTCAGAGGTAAGAGCTGTTCAATAACAGGCTGCTGCTTCATTGCATTAATAAAGCGAGAGTAGGCCAGATGCACAGCATCCACCTTTCCGTCCAAATAGTCCTGAATCTGAACGCGAATCGCGCCAATGAGACGGTCTAAATTCGGACGGTCACCAAGTTGAACAACTTGGCTAACCAGCGGAACACCAAGGTGCTGCAGGAAGTTCAGACCTTTATTACCAATAGCAGTCGCCTGAACGGAGACGCCTTCAGACGTCCAGTCCTTCACTTTCTGAAGGACCTGACGTTGAATATTGGTATTCAAAGGACCTGCCAACCCTTTATCGGTCGTCACAACGATCAGACCGATTTTCTTGGCACCTTCATGTTGGACGAGGAAAGGATGCTTGTACTCAGAATTGGCACGAGCCAAATGTGAGCAGATCACACGGATCTTGTCGCCATAGGGGCGAGCAGCCAACATCCTGTCCTGCGTCTTGCGCATCTTCGAGGCCGCAACCATTTCCATCGCCTTGGTGATCTTACGCGTATTTTGTACGCTCTTGATCTTTCCGCGAATTTCCTTTGTACTGGGCATGGGATTTCGGTCCTCTAAGATTTAAATGCTTAGTAAGCACCAGCCTTCTTGAAGTCGGCAATCGCATCCTTAAGCTTGGCTTCGATATCTTTATCAAGAGCCTTCTTGGATTCAATTTCGTCAACAAGAGCAGCGTGATGAGTCTTCAAGTAGTCGCGCATACCACGTTCGACACGCAGAGCATCCGACACCTTGACGTCGTCATAGGCACCTTCATTCACTGCGAACAAAACGAGGGATTCTTCCCAAACCTGTAAAGGCTGGTACTGCGGCTGCTTCATCAATTCGGTAACGAGACGACCGCGATCGAGCTGTTTGCGCGTGACCTTATCCAAGTCGGAAGCAAACTGAGCGAAAGCAGCCAATTCACGGTACTGAGCCAAAGCCAAACGCACGCCACCACCGAGCTTCTTCACGATCTTCGTCTGAGCGGCACCACCCACGCGAGACACCGAAATACCCGGGTTAATAGCCGGACGGATACCCGCATTGAACAAGTCCGTTTCCAAGAAGATCTGACCGTCGGTAATAGAAATCACGTTGGTCGGCACGAAAGCCGTAACGTCGCCGGCCTGAGTTTCAATGATCGGCAAAGCGGTCATCGAACCCGTCTTACCCTTGACTTCGCCATTGGTAAAACGTTCAACGTAGTTCGCATTCACACGCGCTGCACGTTCGAGCAAGCGGCTGTGGAGGTAGAACACGTCACCAGGGTACGCTTCACGTCCCGGCGGACGGCGCAACAACAGAGAGATCTGACGATAAGCCCAAGCCTGCTTGGTCAAGTCGTCATAAACAATCAAGGAGTCCTGACCACGGTCGCGGAAGTATTCACCCATCGTAGCCCCTGCGTAAGGAGCGATGTACTGCATAGCAGCCGATTCAGAGGCCGTAGCAGCCACCACGATGGTGTATTCCATAGCGCCGTACTGTTCCAACTTACGCACCACGTTGGCAATCGTAGAGGCCTTCTGGCCGATAGCCACGTAAACGCAAATCAGGTCCTTGCCCTTCTGGTTGATGATCGTGTCGATAGCCACGGCCGTCTTACCCGTCTGGCGGTCGCCAATGATCAATTCACGCTGACCACGGCCAATCGGCACCATGGAGTCAACGGACTTCAAACCGGTCTGCACCGGCTGAGACACGGACTGACGATCAATAACGCCAGGAGCCACCTTTTCGACCACGTCGAACTGTTTGGCTTCGATCGGACCCTTACCGTCGATCGGCTGACCAAGGGCATTCACCACACGGCCAATCAATTCAGGACCAACGGGGACAGAGAGAATGCGACCCGTCGTCTTGACAGTGTCGCCTTCAGAAATATGTTCGTAGGAACCCAAAATAACAGCACCAACGGAATCACGTTCCAAGTTAAGAGCCAGACCGTAGGTGTTATTCGGGAATTCCAACATTTCGCCCTGCATCACGTCGCTAAGACCGTGAACACGGCAGATACCGTCGGTCACGGAGACGACGGTGCCTTGCGTGCGAAGATCAGCGGAAACGCCGAGGTCTTCGATACGCTTCTTCAGCAATTCGCTGATTTCACTGGGATTGAGTTGCATCTTACAGCTCCGATAATTTAAGCGGTGAGCGCGGATTTCATCTGAGATAGACGAGCGCGGATCGAACCATCCAAAAGTTTGTCGCCGACACGAACCCGTACACCACCAATCAGTTCGGGGTTAACCGTAACGACCGGGTGAAGAGTTAAGCCAGAAAACTTCTTTGAAAGCGATTCGACCAAACCATCAATTTCAGATTGGCTAAGCTCAAAGGCTGTCTCAATATAAGCGTCAGCCACGCCTTCGGATAAAAGTTTCAGCTCACGGAACTGAGTGGCGATTTCAGGTAAAGCTTCCACACGGCCATTTTCGATGACCACACGCAAGAGGTTTTGGGCAGCTGTAGAAGCAGTTGCACCAAAAACCCCAGTGATCAGGTCGAACAGTTGAGCGTTGGTTAGTTTAGGATCACCAACCATGGAAGCAGCCTGAGGATCGCGAGCGAATTGAGCGTATGCTTCAACCGCTTCAAGAGCCTGAGCCATTTCATCTGCGCCAGCATTACGATCTTTCAGGGCATCCATAAGAGCCTGAGCGTAGGGGCGCGCAATCGTCGAAAGTTCAGCCATAGTTAGAGCTTCGCCTTCAACTGTTCAAGCAAATTGGCATGAACAGTTTTATCAACTTCGCGATTCAAGATCTGTTCTGCACCGGCAACTGCCAAGGCAGCCACTTCATCACGGAGAGTATCTCGAGCACGCTGCATTTCCTGAGCAGCTTCAGCACGTGCATTTTCGATAATGCGTTCAGCTTCGACCTGAGCCTGAGCTTTCGCTTCATCGATGATGGACTGAGCACGTTTTTCGCCGTCAGAAACGATTGTAGAAGCGCGAGAACGAGCATCGGCTTCGATCGCCTTGCCCTGTTCTGTCGCTACCGCCAAAGCCTGTTCGCCCTTGTTAGCGGCGGCCAAGCCTTCGGCGATCTTCTTCTGCCGCTCTTCGATCGCATGGATCAGAGGCGGCCAAATGTACTTCATGGTGATCCAAGCACCAAGGAAGAACACGATCATCTGAATAAACAGAGAGGCATTAATGTTCATTGTTGAACCCCGTTCACGTTAACTACACTCCTCAGGCCTTCTGTAGAGCGTAGTTAACGGCGTCATTGAAAAAAAAGACGTTTTTGCTTTGCCAAAAACTGGATTAGGCAAACGGGTTAGCAAATGCGAACATCATAGCGATACCGACACCAATCAAGAAGGCGGCGTCGATAAGACCAGCAAGAAGGAACATCTTGGTCTGGAGGGTTTCCATGAGCTCGGGCTGGCGAGCAGAGGATTCAAGGTACTTAGAACCCATGATAGCGATACCAAGGCAAGCACCAAGAGCACCAAGACTGATAATCAGGCCGCAAGCAAGAGCCACGAAAGCGACGTTGGTCATTTAAAAACTCCTAAAGCTATAAAAAGGGAGTAGTTAGAAGGAAAAATTTGGCTAATTGTTAGTGATGGCTGTGAGCTTGGCCAATGTAGACCAAGGTCAACATCATAAAGATGAAGGCCTGCAACAAAACAATCAACACATGGAAAAGCCACCAGCCTAAACCAGCAAGGGCTTGTCCAACACCTGCACCCACCATTCCGAGCGGTCCATGTTCAAGCATGTAACCACCCAAAAGGGCAAGAAGGAAGAATAACAACTCACCAGCATACATGTTGCCGAAAAGTCGCATCCCCAGGGAAACAAACTTGGCCAAGTATTCAATAATGTTAAGCAACAAATTGCAAGGCCATAAAAGAGGATTAGAACCGAACGGAGCCGTAAAGAGCTCCACAAAGAATCCCGACAGTCCCTTGACCTTGATTCCATAATAAATCATGAGAACCAAGACACCAAGCGACATCCCCAACGTACCGTTCAAATCGGCCGTAGGCAAGGGACGTAAATGGCTCAGACCCATCGGATGAGCGATCGCTGGTAACAAATCCACAGGGATCAAGTCGATGGCATTCATCAACGTCACCCAGCAGAACACTGTTGAAGCAAGCGGAGCGATGAAGGTACGATCGCCATGCACGATGTTTTTGGCCTGATTATTGACCATTTCCACCAGCATTTCGACAGCACACTGCATCTTTCCCGGAACACCGGAAGTCGCTTTCTTAGCGCCAGCACGCAATAAGAAGAACATAACCACCAAACTCAACACGGAGAAGAAAATGGTGTCGTAGTTCACAACGGAAAAATCAACAATCGACTGCTTCGCCGAAGCGAGGTGAGCCATATGATGTTGAATATATTCAGTAGCGGTAAGGCCGTTTGCCATGGATACCGATCCTTAGTGTTTTTTAAACAGGATTACAAAGTAGCTGTTCGCGACAGCGATTATTGAAACAATAAACGCAGGCCAGTGAAGAGCTTCGTAGTATCCGACCACCATTGCCCAAAGGGTAATGACGACCAGAATTTTGACAAACTCCCCGAAGAAAACGCGATAAGGGCTGGCCTTATAGGATCTCTTTATCATTCTGGGCATTGCGAGAAACAATGCCAACACTGTTGAGGGGACTGCATAAGCCAGCCCTCCCAATAACGCAGACAGCCCTGCGTTTTGCCCTACGCATAAAGCAAAACCTAGTGCTGTCACCAAAACGACTACATATTGCGTTAAGGAAACGCGAATAAGATCAGATAATACGAGCATCCTTAACACAAAATCGGGGGATGTTAGTCCGTTGCATTCTAAGTTTTGTTGCACTCAGATACAACTAACTATAAGAAGTACATCAAATACCACCTTAGTGATACAAAACATACTAAATGTTCTTTTTTCAACGAGAGCAGACAGGCTGTCACTCGCCCAAAAGTACGAACGGCATGATATCACACCTCAGTCATATTTAGTAGCAAAGTTCTTGTCTATCTACTCTAAGTAATGGGTTTCTTGTCCTTAGGACAAAGAACGTCCCACCAAAATGACGGTCGAATGTGGTTTATTCCTCTTTTTGAATTTTGTCTACGATACCTTGCAGTTGTTCCAGATTCGCAAATTCAATAATGATCTTGCCTTTGCCTTTTTTGTTAGCAGATAGCTTCACGGTTGTTCCTAGCGCATCAGCAAGCGCCTCTTCCAGACGCAGATCATCGCGCGTCTTAATAACCACCTTGGCTCGAGTGGGCTTTTGCTCAGAGTGTCGTTGAACAAGTGCCTCCGTCTGACGCACATTGAGCCCTTTGGCCACAATCTCATTGGCATACATGATTTGCTCAGCAGCAGGCAATGTCAATAAAGCACGGGCATGCCCCATCGACAGCGTTCCCGAACGCACCATGGCCTGTACTTCGGTTGTCAACCCCAGCAGTCGTAAGGCATTCGTCGTTGCTGCTCGAGAACGTCCTAAGGCTTGAGCGGCTTCTTCATGCGTAAAAGAAAACTCCTCAACGAGGCGTTGAATCCCCTGTGCCTCATCCATAGGGTTAAGATCCTCACGTTGTAAGTTTTCAATCAACGCGAGAGCCAAAGTTGTTTTGTCATCCAAACGACGAACAATGACGGGAATCTCTGTCAATCCCGCCATATTCGCCGCACGAAAGCGTCGCTCGCCCGCAATAATCTCGTAGCGATCTGGTTCAGAAGGGTGAGGACGTACAGAAATGGGGTTGAGAATCCCTTGAGCTTTAATCGAGGCCGCAAGATCGGCAAGCCCATCCGTTGAAATTTGCTCACGCGGTTGCATCATCCCAGGGAGAATCTTGTCAATCGCCATCATTTCCATGAGCGGTTCTTGCTCATTGCTGGGCAATTTCATATCCTCTATGGAATTAAAGAGAGCATCTAACCCTCTACCTAATCCTTTCTTTTTTGCTTCTGCCACGACCAACTTACCCCTTCTCTGGGTTTACCCCAAACGCTCAATTAATTCTTGTGCACAGGCAATATATGCCTTAGCGCCTTTGCTGGATTTATCGTAAATCACCCCAGGCATCCCATAACTCGGAGCTTCGGCTAAACGCACATTGCGCGGGATTATCGTTTTAAATACCTTGTCTCCGAAGTGCTGATCCAACTGCTGACTCACTTGCTGTTGTAATGTCACACGCGGGTCATACATCACACGTAGTAGCGTGATAATGCGTAATTGGCGATTCTTTTCCGAGTGGATTCGACGCACGGTATTGATTAAATCACTCAACCCTTCTAGTGCGTAATACTCACATTGCATCGGAATCAATACACCTTGTGCACAACAAAAGGCATTGAGTGTCAGCATGGATAAACTCGGCGGACAGTCGATAAGTACAAAATCATAGCGAGACTGCACTGGCTCTAACGCCGTTTTAAGGCGCAAATCGCGATTATCCAATCCCACTAATTCAACTTCAGCCCCAGCCAACTCACGGTTTGCCGGTAGTAAGTCAAAACCACCCACTTCCGAGTGCACTACCACATCATCGAAGGAGGCAGTCCCCAGCAAGAGTTCATACACCGTTTTTTGGACCGTACGTTTATCAACCCCTCCCCCCATCGTGCCATTGCCCTGAGGGTCTAAGTCAATTAACAATACGCGCTTTTTTTGTTGCACTAACGCTGCCGCCAAATTGACGGCGGTCGTGGTTTTACCCACTCCTCCCTTCTGATTGGCGATACAAAGAATATGAGTCATAGTTTTTGTTTAGTTTGAGATATCTTACATTCTAGGGCTTTGGGGCATTGAGCGTGAGCCACAATTCAGAGAATCCTTGCCACCAAATTGCCACTCCCAAACAAATGAGGATAAACGCAAAAATTCTGGCCAGTGCGTCAGCACCTGTCACCCCTACCGCTTTACTCAAACGATCACTGTAACGATAGCAAGCCCAAATCGTAGCCACCATAGCGAGAGTAGCAATCAGTGTTCCTAGGATATGCTCGGCATCCCGAGGTAAGCTCGTCCCTAACGCCACGGACACAGCAATCCCACCAGGCCCTGTCGTCAGTGGCAGGGTAAAGGGATAAAAAGCCATGGATTTCAGTTTTGCACGCGACAGAGGGGGGGCATCAGGTGTCGTTTCTTCTTGAGGCGGCGCATTTAAAGCATTCCATCCCGCTACAAAGAGTACACATCCCCCCGCAACACGCAGTACCCCGACTGAAATACCAAAAAAACTCAAAATCAAATGCCCACACGACAAGCAGACAATCAGAATAATGAGGGAATAAAGAGAGATACGATTGGCCACAAATGCTCGATCACGGTCGGACAGCATGGACGTCATCGTACAAAAAAACATCGCTCCACTAAAAGGATTGATAACAGGTAGTAGCGTTGAATAGGAAAGGACAAACGCACTTACAACAGCACTGAACATTCTTGTTCTCCACTCTTGGTCGTTAGGGTGTGTTACTCATGCTACGTCTAGCCTGCTGTTTTTTCAAGGATAATCACATGCCGTTGCTCATTCAGATAAGGCACATCGAGCGTCACGATCGATTTAACCCTGACAGTCGAAGGTAACTGTGCAATCTCCTCCTCAGGAACACCCGCTTTCATCGCCAGCCAAACTCCACCGGGTGCCAATAAATGCTGCGTCCACTCCACAAAGTCAGACAAGCTCGCAAAGGCTCGTGACGTAATGACGTCGTAGGAGCCTTGGAATTGCTCCACTCTCGTATGCTTTGCTTGGTAGTTGGCCAACTTTAGCTGAATGCCTACTTGAGTGAGAAAAGCGATTTTCTTAGCCACCGCATCAACGGCATGTACAGTGAGATCAGGACGCAAAATTGCCAGAGGAATCGAGGGAAGCCCTCCCCCCGATCCCACATCTAAAACGCGTTTGGCTTGAGGAAACGAAGCAAATACCGGGACCAATGCAGCTGAGTCCAAAAAGTGATGGCTCACAATGGCCTCATCCGTCAAAAGAGTGGTCAAGTTGTATACCTTTCCCCATTTCTTTAGCAACGTGGCATAGCTCTGAAACCGATCCATCACCGTGTCATCGTGATGGAGTCCCAGCGCGATCAACCCTTCCTCTAACGTGCCTTTGTCCATAGTATTGCTACTCGCTGTGATTAGTTGTTCACTTTTTTCTGATAATAGTATTTACGCTTCAAGAACACCAGCAAAAGCGACACTGCTGCGGGTGTAACCCCAGAAATGCGAGAGGCTTGACCAATCGTTTCTGGGCGAATTTGTGTCAATTTTTGGCGAACTTCGAAACTGAGCCCAGGCACATTCTGGTAATCGAGATCAGCTGGAATACGTAAGGTCTCATTCGCCATGGTTTTCTCAATTTCCCCATGCTGACGCACGATGTACCCTTCATACTTCGTATCGATTTCAATTTGCTCGCGTTCAGCTGCGCTTAGCGTGTCATTACTCCAAAGCGCTTCCCCTTCTTGGGTACGTAACTTCGTTAAAGAATCCAGCGTGACTGTCGGTCGACTTAAAAGTGACTTCAAACTATATTCACGCTCAATTCCCACACCGAGTGCGTCGACCACACTTTCTTTTTGTAAAAGCGAGGGTGTGACCCACGTATCCTTGAGTTTTTCTTTAGCGCGAGCAATATTTTCCGCCTTACGGCAGAAAAATTCCCAACGTTCGTCATTGATTAAACCTAATCCACGGGCGATTTCGGTAAGACGCATATCCGCATTATCTTCTCGCAAACTCAAACGGTACTCTGCTCGGCTTGTGAACATACGGTACGGTTCAGTAACCCCACGGGTCGTCAAATCTTCGACCATCACCCCGAGGTATGCCTGATCACGACGTGGCGTCCATCCTTCCTTGTCTTGTGCCAAGAGTGAGGCGTTAATCCCTGCGAGTAGCCCCTGTGCTGCTGCCTCTTCATAACCCGTTGTGCCATTAATCTGACCAGCAAAAAATAATCCTGGTAACGTCATGGTTTCCAACGTAGTCTTTAACTTACGTGGATCGTAGAAATCGTATTCAATGGCGTACCCTGGGCGAAGCAAATGCGCATTTTCTAACCCAGGAATTTGATGAATCATGTCGAGCTGGACATCGAAGGGCAAACTGGTTGAAATCCCATTGGGATACCACTCATTCACACTCAGTCCTTCGGGTTCTAAGAAAATCTGATGACTGTCTTTGTCCGCGAAACGCTTCACTTTGTCTTCAATCGAAGGGCAGTAACGCGGTCCGACCCCATGAATGACACCGGTATACATGGGGGAGCGATCTAAGTTCGCCAAAATGATGTCGTGCATCTTTTGGTTAGTGCGTGTAATCCAGCACGGAACTTGGCGAGGATGTTCTACTTGCTGAGCCAAGGAAAAATGCGGAACGGGGTCAAGATCTCCCCACTGCTCTTCGCATTTAGAAAAATCAATCGTACGTCCATCGATACGAGCAGGGGTTCCTGTCTTGAGTCGCCCTTGAGGCATATTGAGCTCTTTTAAACGCTCTGCTAAAGCGATACTAGCGGGATCCCCCACACGCCCAGCCTGGTAGTGTTCTAACCCTACATGCACCATCCCATTTAAGAAGGTTCCGGCTGAGAGCACCACAGCCTTGGATTCAAAACGAATCCCAGTCTGAGTCACTACCCCACGCACACGGCCATTTTCCACAATTAAGTCATCCGCTGACTGTTGGAATAACCACAAGTGCTCTTGATTTTCAACACGCAAACGCATTGCGCGACGATAGAGTTGACGGTCGATCTGCGCACGGGTTGCACGCACAGCGGGGCCTTTGGAGCTATTTAAGATTCGGAATTGGATACCCGCTTCATCGGTCACAATCCCCATAGCTCCCCCCATGGCATCCAGTTCTTTAACTAGGTGCCCTTTACCAATCCCCCCAATCGAAGGATTGCAAGAGAGTTGCCCAATCGTGTCAAGGTTGTGCGTCAGAAGGAGCGTTTCGGAGCCCATTCGCGCCGAAGCGAGTGCCGCTTCTATCCCCGCGTGGCCACTACCGACCACAATAACATCAAATTTCTTAGGATACAGCATAGTATTTCATCAACCCAAGTGTGGTTGCTTGATTATTTACCGATACAGAATTTACTGAATATCAGTCCCAAAATGTCGTCCGAAACCGTTTCCCCTAGAATTTCACCCAGACTTCGTCCTGCTAGGCGTAACTCTTCAGCAACAATCTCTAGCTCCCCACTCAGCACCAGCGCTTCGAGGGCCTTTTCAATATGCTGGCCGGTTTGGCGTAAACA
>CAJJMF010000008.1 GCA_905192805.1 uncultured Sutterella sp.
TTGAGTCCCAAGCGACTCTTCCCGGTAGCGACAGCAATTTGAACCCCGGCCGCTTTGAGCTCAGTGAGTAGCTCCCGAATCCCCTCATAGAGAAAAACGGTTTTTTCATTCGGGATGTACCATTGACGATAGATTTCATTAAACCGCAAATGCTCACTCGGCGGACACTCCGGCACCGCAATGCTGAGGGCCTGACGCCAATCGAGTCCAATGGTGGATTGAGCGAGTGCCAAACTCGGGGGCGTATAGCCCATGACACGCGCGGCGTGTTGAATCCCTCGGGCAATCAACCCAGTGGTATCCATCAACGTTCCATCCCAGTCAAACACAACCAGATCATAGGCAAACTCGCCAGCGGCGGTTGGTGAGGTCGTCATCACGTTAAATCACTCCAAGATAGCATTAGGATTGAGAGGTGGGCACATTGATCGGCGCCCATCCGAGCGCCCGCAAGAGGGTCATGCAATCCTCCGGTAACGGGGCAAACACGTTGACGGGTTCGTTGGTGACCGGATGAATAAAGTGCAACTCGCGGGCATGGAGGAACATTCGCTTTAACGGCGTATGCGCGAGCGCCCCCTGACGAACCGCTCGGTTAAACTCGAAATCGCCATACCGATCGTCTCCGACGAGCGGAAAGCCTTGTGAGAGTGCATGCACACGGATTTGATGCGTACGGCCCGTTTTAAGCTCCACATCTAAGAGAGACACCTCACCGTAGCGGTGTAAAAGCGTAAAAATGCTGTGCGCACTCATCCCCTCAGGGTCCACTTTGACAAATCGTTCCCCATTGGCCAACACCGTTTTCGTGAGGGCTAACTTCACGTGTTGCCGATCATTGACCCAATCGCCTTTTACCAAGGTGGTGTAGTGCTTTTCAAAGCCGCCCGTTTTCATCATGTCATGCATGCGTACCAGGGCCTTACGGGTTTTGGCCACAATGAGGGCTCCCGAGGTTTCTCGGTCGAGCCGATGCGCCAATTCCAAAAAAGGTTCGTCAGGTCGACTCGCACGCAACCGCTCAATGAGTCCGTGCGTAATGCCTGAGCCCCCATGGGACGCTAGCCCCGAGGGTTTATTAATCACTAAGAGGTGGCGATCTTCATAGAGCACGTCCAAACTGGACTCGGAAAGGGGGACGGCTGCGGGTTTACTCACTTCAGAACGCGAGCGTCGCATAGGCGGAATACGCACGATATCCCCCTCACTCAATTTGGTTTCGGCTTTGGCACGGGACTTGTTCACCCGCACCTCTCCCCCACGAATGATGCGGTAGATATGGCTTTTAGGCACACTTTTTCCCAACTTTAAGAGGAAATTATCCAAACGCTGTCCATCCGCATCGGGGCCAATTTTCACAAAAGAAACGGCGTCCTGAGGCACGAGGGCTAATTTATTTGAAGGTATAAGGGCAAAATCTTCCTTAGTGTGCTCTGTCATCGTCTATAATTCTCAACTGGGCGTCATTTTCTCCGCAAGGAGAGGGACGTTACCAAGGTATCTCACGGTTGCGTTATCGCAGTGTCGGTGGGCTAAGGGCAAAGGGCCCTTAGTTTCAGGCACTTCATCATAGCGCATCAGAGAAATGAATAAGTTTTCATCGCTAAAGGTTTTAGTAATAACATCTTTAGCGGTACCCCTTTTTTTCAACAAGTCTACGTTGGCTGATTGACGTCATTGATGTCAGTGAGATCCGCGCATCACGTTGCAGTGTGAGTCACTGCGCATGAGGGCCGCACACGAGTCTGTCTTGCTGGGGTAGTACGGTGTATCAGGGCTAATTGTTCGCCCTCAATGTTTTCTTAGCGCTCGCGCAAAATGCGGGAATTTTGGGCCTCTACCCACTCGCTTTTCGACGCTAGAGCCAAGAGAAAGAAAACGGACGACGAAAAGTCGCTACACCCCCCACAGCTACTCGGGAACACCCGATAGGACCGCAGTGGACCGTGCACTCAACCTGACCGCGCGACGACACCGATCAGTGAATACAAGCCAAACCGTAGACACACGTTTTAGGACCATGGCAACCCTAGAACGTTTGCTTGATTGTTATTGTTTTTATTGCCTCTTGGGCTGTCAGGATTGATAAACGATCGCCCCAACTGAAAACGCTGTTTGGTCTGGTACCAACACGGTCCTTTGTGAGAAGCCGCTCCCCCACGACGAGGTGTCGTGTTGAGTTGAAGCGCCTCAGCAAAGCCCCCCGGTGCTCGGTATACCGTAAGCAGTCCTGTTTTTCTTGGGCGTTTACCAGCGTTATGGCGTTTAGGCACTCCTTATCAGCGATTAGGTTTACACCTCCGCCTCGATAAACGGGGAGTCGTTTATGCGAAGGCCAACGGAGACTGTGAGGGATTGAGCCCTGATCTTTGGATTAGGTTTGACTCTCCCCACACGTGACTCGGGAGCGAAAGTGTGCGGTTTTATCTAACCTTTATCCGCTCGCCATCAGAGTCAACGAACACAGTGCCGCAAGGAAAAAACCGGACGGATCCCGTCCAAGAAAGCCCCTTCATGGGTTCGCTTGGATGGTGAAAGGTGTGGAAGACACGCAAAGCGCTTCGTCGTCGTACCCTTCGTACGCCCTTGGCGCCTCTCACGCGTGATGACTTCACTTCTGGGGAGCACCCTTGTGCCTTAAGCCCCGCTTAAGGCCAGTGCTGAGGTCCCAAAAGTTTGGCGTTACGACGAGATAACGCCCACCACCGTTGCCCACAGAGTCAATACAAAACCGCCCTCCCATCAAGCACGCCCTTACCCTGCCCGCGTCAGTGGCAGTAGGAGTGCTAACAACATGAAACGCATGCTTTTTAATGCGACCCACCCCGAGGAAACTCGCGTGGGGATTGTCGACGGGCAAAAGCTCATCGACATCGATATCGAAACCGCTGGTCGCGAAGCGCGTAAATCCAATATTTACAAAGGGATTGTGACGCGTATTGAACCCAGTCTTGAAGCCTGCTTTGTGAACTATGGCGAAGAACGCCACGGTTTTCTTCCGTTTAAAGAAATCTCTCGCGCCTACTTCAAAGAAGGGGTGGATGTGCGTAACTGCACCATCCGCGAAGCCATTACGGAAGGTCAGGAACTGATTGTTCAAGTCGAAAAAGAAGAACGTGGTAACAAAGGGGCCGCCCTGACGACGTTTGTGAGCTTGGCCGGTCGCTACTTAGTCTTGATGCCGAACAATCCGCGTGGAGGTGGGGTGTCGCGTCGCATTGAAGGCGAAGAACGTCAAGAGTTGCGTGAAGCGATGGAAAAACTGGATCTCCCGCACGGCATGTCCACCATTGCTCGCACCGCAGGGATTGGTCGCTCGACCGAAGAGTTGCAGTGGGACTTAAACTACCTCTTAAAACTTTGGACGGCGATCAGTGAAGCCGCCGAACCGCAATACGAATTGGTTCGCGAAGAACGAGGGCACAAAACCACGGTCTCCGTGAATACTCCCACCTATCAAGGCAAGCCCTTAAAGCGCATCAATCCGGCTCCTTTCTTAATCGTCGAAGAATCCAATTTGGTTGTGCGCGCCATTCGCGACTACTTCCAGCCTGAAATTGGGGAAATCTTAGTCGACACGGACGAAATCTACGAACAAGCCCGTCAATTCATGGCACACGTGATGCCCGATATGGTGAATCGCGTGAAGCGCTACCGTGAAGACATTCCGATTTTCACGCGTTTCCAGATTGAACACCAGATCGAAACCGCTTACTCGCGTACGGTTCCCCTCCCCTCGGGGGGGGCCATCGTGGTGGACCACACCGAAGCGCTCGTCGCCATTGACGTCAACTCGGCTCGCGCGACCCGCGGTTCCGATATTGAAGAAACGGCCTTTAGAACCAACTGCGAAGCTGCCGACGAAGTCGCTCGTCAGATGCGCTTACGCGACTTGGGTGGGCTCATCGTGATCGACTTCATTGACATGATCGACCCGAAGAACCAACGTGCCGTTGAGCAACGTTTGAAAG
The DNA here is from genome assembly GCA_905192805.1 of uncultured Sutterella sp. Taxonomy (GTDB): domain Bacteria; phylum Pseudomonadota; class Gammaproteobacteria; order Burkholderiales; family Burkholderiaceae_F; genus Sutterella. Next base: position 3,972 of record CAJJMF010000008.1, read on the forward strand.
ACGCCCTGCACTATGACCGTGCTCGCGTTCAAGTCGCGAAGATCAGTCGCTTTGGCTTGATGGAACTCTCGCGTCAGCGATTGCGCCCGGCCTTAAGCGAAGGCAATCACATCACCTGCCCGCGCTGTAATGGCGTCGGGGTGATTCGTGATACCGAAAGCTGCGCGTTGCAAGTCTTACGTATCCTCCAAGAAGAAGCCATGAAGGAAGGCACGGGGGCAGTGCACGCCCAAGTGCCGGTCGACGTGGCTACCTTCCTTTTGAACGAAAAACGTAACGACATCACGAAACTCGAAGCCCGTCATCGTGTGCCTGTGGTGCTCATCCCCAATATGCATCTTGAAACGCCGCACTACCATATCGAGCGCTTGCGTCAAGATGACGACCGTTTAGAAGAAACGATCGCCAGCTACAACCGTGTGGAAGACATTGACACCACGCAGGCGGACGATCCGTATGCTCAGAAGAGTCAAGAAGATAAGCCCGCTCGTCCGAAGCAAGTGCCCGTGATCAAGAACGTGTTGCCGAGCACTCCGGCTCCGGTCCATGCTCAGACAGACGATAAGACCGAGGCCACCTCCGACAAGGCAGGTGAACGCGTTCCCTTACAGCCGGTCACCCCCAAACAGGGTATCTTCCAGCGCATTGTTCGTTTCTTCTTTGGGGAAGATACGAAGACCGAAACGCCGAGCGTCGAAGTGAGCGAAGAAGAAAAGGCACCGCGTGAAGGTCGCGACGATAAGCGTAAATCGCGTCGTCCCTCGCGTAAGAATCCGCGCAATCGCTTTGATCGCAAGGACCGTGAAGAACGCAAAGAAAAACTCGACCGTGCGGACAAACTCGAGAAGACAGAGAAGGCCGAACGTGCCGAGAAAGCGGAACGCGCCGAAAAGTCCGATCGCTTAGACGATAAAAAGCGTGGCAACGTCGAACGCCTCGATGATGCGACCCAAAATGCCAGCAGCAAGGACTTTAAGCCGCTCGACTCGGATAAGCCCTCGCGCCGTCCGCGTCGCCGTCGTAAGGGGAACGATAATGCCGAGGGGACCAATGACGCTCAAACGAGCGTCGAAACGGTCGGGCTCGCCACCCCCGCCGAGTCCCTTGAAACGGAGAAATCCGATAGCAAGGGCACAAATGTCGCCCCAGCACCCCGCACTCTCGCTCACGAGAGCGCCCTCGAAGGCGCTGACGCTCAAACCGAAGAGGTGAGTGCTGACGAGGTGCCGGAAACGGAGACCCACGACACGCTCGATCAAGGGGATGAAAAGAACGCCCGTCGCCGTCCGCGTCGTCGCCGTCGTCGCTCCAACAAAGGGAATGTCGAAGCGGAAACGCTCGATAATACGCAAGCAGAGAGCATCGCCGCGACCGATGTCGTGACCGAAGCACGCCACGAAGAGAACCTCACCGAGGCTAGCGTCGTCACGCCGGCCCTGCCTGTGAGCAAACCCGCGCCATTGGCTCAAGCGCCCATCGTGACGGCCACGTCGGAGGTCACGCCGAAGGCTGAACCCGTGGTTGCCGCGCAACCCTCTGCCGTTAGTGAAACGAGCGAATTGGTTCAGATCGAAACCAAGGCGCCGTGCGCCAACTTGAAGGAAGTCTATCGCGCCCCAGACAATCTTGGGCGTACGGTGGATACCGACACTACGGTTCAGGAAACCGAAGCGCTCGTACAGATCGAAACGAAGAAGGCACATCGTCGTCCGAAACACCATCAGCGTCAAAACAAAGAGGCGTTGCCGGAAACGATGAAACGCGAACTCAATAGTCCGGAACATCTCGCTGCCGTCACGCAGCAGATGAGCGAGATCTTTGAAAAGGTCTCGCAACCGGTGCGTCAGCCGCAAGCCTGGGTGAACCCCTCGGTGCAAGCCACGAAGAAACCGTTGGCACAAATCGTCGAAGGCCTCACCATGACCGAGACGATTGCGAAGGCAACTCCGTTTGCGGTGGGCGAAGCCAATGTGCTTCCGACGCATCAACCCAAAGAAACCCCGGCCGTTGAACCGGTGAAGTTCCCGGAAGAGTTGCAAGCGTTCGAACCGACCGTCAACGAAGCGCCCGTGGAGCCTCGCGTTGAAACCACGCCCGTAGCCGAGGATACGGTGGAGGTCGTGACAACGTCTGATGCCCCCGTGGTCCACGATAGCATCGTGAACCTCTCGCAAGCGGATACGTTACCGGCCATCGCCGAAGGGCTCGAAGCTAACCTCACTCAAGCGGGACTCATTCAGGTCCACACGGATCCGACGAAGGTAGAACCCTATAACTACCAATCGCCTCGGTATCCCGGGCGCCCTGCCACGGTCATCACTGTGACAGAGGACGGCCCTCTGGAGCAAGTCCATACGCGTCCCGAGCTGATTCAGCCCGTGGTGTATGAAGCAGTGAAATATCCTGGGCGCCCCTATGTCGCGCCTACCTTTGAAGAGGAAGGACCGCTTGAACAGGTACACACCCGTGCCTAACTAAGCGGACTCATTGGATGACCTTGAGGTCGGTTAGCCCCCAGGCTAACCGACCTTTTCTCTAAACAACGAGCTCAACGCATGACGCAATCCCTTTCTTATCGTGGTCGCTTCGCTCCCTCTCCTACGGGAGCCCTTCATCGCGGTTCCCTAGTCGCCGCGATGGCCAGTTATTTGGATGCCCGCGCCCATCAGGGCACCTGGCTGATTCGCATCGAGGATATCGATCCTCCCCGCGACCTACCTTGGGCTGGTGAGCATATCCTGACGACACTCGGTGCCTTGGGGCTCGAGAGTGATGAACCCGTCCTCTGGCAACATGACCAATACGCGCACTACGAGGCAGCCCTCGCCACGCTTCTCACGACCCATCATGCCTACGGCTGCGCCTGTAGTCGAAGTGAAGTGGCGCAACGCGCTCAAGCCCTTGGCCTTGCTGCGAATGTCTATCCGGGCACCTGTCGTAACGGGACGGGCGGACGCGCCATTCGTGCCATTCGTTTTCGTACCCATAACCAGCCCGTTCACTGGGTGGATCGTTACTATGGGCCTCAAACACAATGCGTTGAAACGGAGGTGGGGGACTTTGTCCTCAAACGGGCCGATGGTCTGTGGGCGTACCAACTGGCCGTAGTCGTCGATGACCATTTCCAAGGGGTCACCCATATCGTGCGAGGCGCCGATCTGCTGGACAACACTGCTCGCCAACTCCTTCTGATGGATGCCTTGGGTTACGCTCACCCTGAGTACTTTCACCTCCCCTTGGTACTCAACGCGGATGGGCAAAAACTCTCCAAGCAAGCAGGAGCTCGTCCATTGAACCCCGACGATTTGAAGGGAGAGCGGGAAGCAGCTTGGCAACATTTGGGCTTTACACGGTTAGGGGCCGATACCACCGCGGCGTTCTGGCGCCTTGCGACGGAGCTCTGGCGAGAACGATTTGTCGCCAAATAGCCACATTTGACGTCTTTTTGACAAATGTTACAACACGCAAGGCATTTGCAAACAAATTAATCCTCGCTAGGTTTCTTAACGAGCAGGCTCTATAATTTCCTTAAATTTTGTCAGGTGTTTGTCACCCTGACTGACCCAACGTCCGACCTCGATAGTCTTTTCTGAACCGTTTTTCAGTCTCCTGTAGTCCAGAACCCCCTATTTCTGCACTACCTCAAACACCCGACGCGATCAAATTATTTCTTTTGGAGCACTCTCTTATGCAAACCGTAGATACGCTTGTGATTGGCTTTGGTAAAGCCGGTAAGACCTTAGCGGGCGCGTTAGCCAAACGTGGGGAACGCGTGGTGTTGGTCGAAAAATCCTCCCAGATGTACGGGGGTACCTGCATTAACATCGCCTGTATTCCGTCGAAGACGCTGGAATTTAAAAGTCGCAAGTACCATGAAGATCGCTACTATGAACGCGCCTTAACGGAAAAACGTCAGTTTATTGCGAAATTGCGCCAGAAAAACTATGACAAAATCGCGGGTACTGGGGCAGAAATCGTCGATGGCGTAGCGTACTTCCTCGACCGTGATCATGTGCGTGTGGAAAAAGCCGACGGCACGCTGGTTGACTATGCGCCCAATAAGATCCTCATTAACACGGGGGCAGTCAATCAACGCATCGCGATTCCTGGGCTCGAAACGAGCCAACGTGTGATGACGAGTACCGAGTTACTCGACTGCGAAACGTTGCCGGAACATTTAGTGATTGTGGGTACGAGCTTTATTGGGCTCGAATTTGCATCGATCTTCACAAATTTCGGTGCCAAAGTCACCCTGTTACAACGCGGGGATGTGTTCTTACCCAAGACCGACCGTGAAATGGCGGCCACCATCAAACAGGACTTGTTAGCGCGTGGCATTGAGATTTTGGAAAAGGCACAGATTGTCCGTGGCGTTGAAGAGGATGCCTTAACCTTAACGGTCTCCGTGGATGGTCAAGAACGTACCCTCTCTGCCGATGGGGTGTTATTGGCCTTAGGTCGTAAACCTTTGACCGAAGGGCTTGGACTCGATAAAGCCGGTGTAGAACTCGATGAGCGTGGGGCGATCCGCGTGAGCTCGACGTTGAAAACCACCAATCCGAAGGTCTGGGCGGCTGGTGACGTCAAGGGAGGACCACAGTTTACCTACGTTTCCTTGGATGACTTCCGCATCGTCTTAGGCGATATGCTTGGCAAGGGCGAACGTAGCACCGAAAACCGCCCGTTAATGCCCTATGCGATGTTCATTGATCCGCCTTACGCACACATTGGTTTAACCGAAGAAGAAGCCAAGGCTAAGGGACTCGACTACGTGGTGAGTAAGCTACCCGCTGCAGGCATTCCGAAGGCCAACATCATGGAAAGTCCGCGTGGGCTTTTGAAAGTGATTTTGGAAAAGGGTACGGAAAAGATTTTAGGGGCACACTTCTATTGCGTGGAATCCCATGAAATCATTCACATCATTCAAATGGCCATGCGTGCCGATTTGCCTTATAGCGTGATCCGCAACAATATCTTTGCGCATCCGACGATCGCTGAAGCTCTCAACGATCTGTAAGTCGCTCAACGCGTAAAGCCCTAAGCGAAGGGGAAGTGTCCGTAAACACTTCCCCTTTCGCTTGTCCAGAGAGTACGTTTAGCGAATAATACGTGGCGCCGGATTGGCCATACGTGCCATGGGCGAATCATCGTCTGCCGCGTGGCTGAGTTGCGTCTCATAGACGTCATCCGATTCGTCGTCTCCGTCTTCATCGACGAGTTTATCGGCCAGCGTCAAGAAGGACGGCACCACCACGGCATCGTCGGCGAGTGCTTCGTCTGGGTCGACTTCGGCCACCTTTAAGACACGAATTTCAAACTGCAACGCAATCCCGGCTAACGGATGATTGGCTTCCAGAATCGCCACGCCATCCGCCACTTCGGTCACGCGCCACATACGCCCGTCAGGTGCTTCCCCAGGAATGCCTTCAAAGGTAAGTCCTGGCACAATCGTTTCGGGTTCGCCTAAATGCTCGACGGGCAGCGCACGAATCGCATCGCTGTCATATTCCCCAAAGGCATCTTCCGGCTCGAGCTTAATGAAAAAGCCTTCCCCTTCGAAGCGGCCGGTGAGAGCGTCTTCTAATTTCGGCAAAATATCCCCATGTCCATGCCAATACGTCATGCCCTCTTCGGGGGTTTCTTCCAGAATTTTCCCCGTCATGTCCGCCATACGTACGGATAGCGTGACTAAACGGTCGTTTTCAACGGCTAACGCCATAATGATCTCCCTTAGAGTAGAGGTTCCGATGCGGCTCGCGGAAAAGCGACCGTGGGGGCACTGGGCCACAGTAAGGCAATCGGAACCAAAAAAAACCATGTATCCGGTAGGCACAGTAACAATGCGCCTGCGCCTGGCCAGCCCATATCGTGTAAGCGACGTATCGTCGCGGCGATGGTGTAAAAGAGAATGAGGTTGACCAGAAGCGGTAGAGGGTAGTGGCCGATCCAAACAATGGCGGCATCCGAAATTCCCTCTTCCCAATCTGCAAGGGCCATGGCCAGGGTGTTGAGTAGACACCACCAACACAAGGCCATCACCAGGGACTTGAGATACTCCCATCGTCCCGATGCTCGCTGAGGATTATACGCGTTCACCAACCGCTCACCCCAATACGCCCAGCCACGACGGAGCGTTTTCTCGGAGGGCTGACGCTCACTCACGCTTGGGTCCATCCACGAGTTCCGCCTCGTACACTTCCTTGGGGGTGGACCGTGTATCCGGTTGTCCTTCCGGCGTAAAGCCATGGAACTGGAAATCCTGATCGCGTTCTCGTGTCGCCCGCTCGACAATCGGATCGGGGCCATAACGATTGGCGCCTTGGATACCCCCAATAAAGCACAAAATCACGGTCACAATCAGTTGAACCCCAGGAATCAGCGTAAACGCGGAGAACCAACCACTGTACCCAATGTCATGCAAGCGGCGTATCACGAGACCAAAAAAGTGAAGCGCAAAAAAGCCCCCAATCGCCAGACTGCCGAGCGTATAGGCAAGTCGGTTGTTGTCGAGCACACCACCCACGAGCATAAAGAGTAGCCCAGTCAATACGAGGCCACCCAATATATTAACGAGCAAGCCCACCATGTATTCAAAACGCCGCAAACGTCCTTGAAACCGGGGAGCCAACACCGCTGACCAATCGATTGTCATCCTACACTCCTAAAAGCAAAGCCCTGCAACTCATCGCCAATGAGCTCACAGGGCTAGGCTTGACCAACCAACCCATAGGGCTCGCGCCCCACGGTTGGATTCCTCTTAGCGAAGTTGTTCAGCTAAAAGGGTCAAAATGTTGGGAGCTACTCCCGTCGGATCCGCACCACCATCGGCCCCGTGAACCGTCAAGACACTGTTTTCACCTGCGTCTTCTAAGCGGATACGATACTGAGGCGCCTCAATCGACGCGTCCGAATTGAACATCTTGGTAAAGAGGCTACGTTCGGACTTCTTCTGTTCTTCGTACTTGGGATCCAAGTAACGGACCAAGTAGTAACCCGAAGCGCGGTCACGATCCACCACTTCAAAGCCCATACGGTCGATCACTAAGCCCACCGTACGCCAAGCACGATCAAAGGGTTCATGCACTTGCACGCTCGTCAGAACGCCCTTAGCATCCTTCACCGGGGTGCTTAACGCCGTCTGCTTCGTGACATCCTGCGTGACCACTTGATCCTTTTCAATCTTCGGGGCATCCGGGTTAAATTCCGATTCTAAGTGCACCGCTAAGCGCTGCAAGACTTCGGCTTCCATCAAAGGATCCGAAGGACCGGGCTGCCAGCGAGACGAGTCTTTCTGAGCCCCCGTCAACACTTCCACCATCGAGCGGTGGGTCACAAACACGTCGGTCGTACCGTCGCCATTACGTTCTAAGCGGCAACGATACTGATCACGTTCCCCAGTGGAATAAGCAAAGTCAATCACTTTACCCAACGTGGCACGGATAATGTCCTGAGGCAACTTCGCCTTGTTTTCGGCCCAACCCGTTTCCATGTAACCCGTCTTCGCGTCTTGCGTCGCTAAACTCAGACCAATCGTACCCCAGAAGTCTTGAACCACCGGCCAGAGTTTTTGAGCATCCACGTTCACACGCAACCAACGCGTATTACCATCACGCATCATCTTGGCGACGGTCGTGCGCTGAACGATCTTGTCCGCACGATCTTGCGGTTGCTGCGCCTGAGCACGTTGCGCTTCGTTATTGGCACTCACCGCACCACGACGGGCCGGGATGTCAAAACGGTCATTCTGAGGGATCGGAGCCAAATCGGGCGGAACTTCCAAATTGGTTCGAGACTGTGCGGCACTGTACTGCACTTTATCATCGGTAAAATTCACACCGAGGGCGGAGCAGCCTCCCAAAACTAACAACGTTGGAGCGAGCGCTGCGCACAAGAATCGCTTATTCATGAGTGAACCTTTCTCTTAAATCAAAACTGTGACTCACAGGTGAAGCTTAATGCTGGGAGTCGCCATGTTACGTTTCTGGGCATACGGACCCGCTGGTCCGATGCGATAATCCTTTGATTCTAGCAAAAAAGCCTTTCGGATAACATTAGCTTCAGGATGCTTTTCAGGGTTTTCGCTAGGTTGTGTGTCCTGTTAACTAGAGGCTTTGGAGTTCGTAAACCAAAGGTTCCGCATGCGAAGGCTTGGCAAACACCACACGGGCAAACGCCAGATTTTTTTGCGTCAGACCTTGCTCACACGCAATCAAACGTGCACCCGCGGGTAAATACTGAAGCACTTCGTTTTCTTCCCACGAATGTTCATCGCGTGAGGGACGCCCCCAGATGTCTCGATTCGCCCGTAAAAAGGTTTCCATGATGAAAATCCCGCCGGGACGCAAACTCGACCAGTAGTGTGGGAAGTGATCACGATAGAGATAATTCGTAACAACAATGCCATCAAAACGTTCGGCCTCGTAAGGCCAAGGCTCCCCTTCTAGATCACGGCATTCCAAACAAAGACCCTCCGTTCCAACCAAGGGTTCGAGCGCGGACACGTCCCAGTCCACTGCGGTCACGCGATAGCCCTGTAAAAGTAGCCACGCAGTGTGACGACCACCCCCACAAGCCAGATCGAGCACTTCACCCCGTCGAGGGATCAAAGGGGCAAAGCGGGTGACCCAGGCTGAGGGTTTCAACATCGATGGACAACGACCCAAGGGTGTCATAACGGCTCCGTTCAAAAAGTTAAATCAACAGTGTCAACAGCCATTGGCCAAACATCAAGAAAGGCGTCACAAGGTAGCGTGTCAACCCCGTCATGATGAGCACAATGACAATCCACTGTCCGTATTCATAGAGTTTGCTATAGGGCTGGGCAAGTTGCCACGGCAACAAATGGTGGACAATCACCCCGCCGTCTAGAGGCGGAAGCGGAATGAGATTAAAGGCCATGAGCATCAAGTTGACGCTAATGCCCGCTTTCGCCACCTCGCCCACTAAGGCATCCTGATACCCCAAATCCCAAAGGGCTTTGAGGATAAAGAGCCAAATAATGGCTTGGAGTAAGTTGCTGGCTGGGCCTGCGAGCGCGGTGGCAATCATTTTGCCGCGATAGTGGGTGCGAAAGTAACCGGTGTTAACAGGAACAGGCTTCGCCCAACCGAAAATCGGAATCATCCCGCCGCCCGTCAGCGCTGACATAAGCACTAAGCCACCGGGTACCATAAGGGTTCCCACGGGATCGACGTGGGCTATCGGATTGAGCGTCAGGCGCCCCATTCGGTGAGCCGTCGGATCACCACACTGATAAGCAACCCAACCGTGAGCGACCTCGTGCAACGTGATCGCCAGTACCATCGGGACGGCATACACAATAATGGTGTCAAGTAGATTAGCCAGCATGGCAAGACGCTCCTCGAAAAAAGTGCTTGTCCATTAAGTTTAACGAAGACAAACCACCGCCGTCTTGTTCACACGAAACGGAGAAAAACTCCCTTTCACTTTCTTACGTTTCACTGCGACCGTGTTAGGGATTAAATCGCAACACACTCCAGATCGGCACCAAATCGGGCGGCAGGCTCCCCTGTTGACCGGGCTGTGGGCGGGCTCCTTCCAAACTATGAAAGTCTGACCCAGTACTCGCCAAAAAACCGAGCGTGCGACACACCTCACTATAGTATTCATTGGCCTTTTGGGATTGCGATCCCGAGACCACTTCGATCCCATCTCCCCCGAGGTCTTTAAACTCTTTCATGAGAGCGTCCGCCATCCATTCGGCGGCAAAGTGATAGCGCCCTGGATGAGCAACCACAGCCAGACCATCGGCATTGTGAATGAGTTCCACCACTTCCGCGAGCGTGGGCCATTCAATCGGCACACAGCAAGACTTCTGGCCCGAGAGGTATTTGTCAAAGGCTTCTTGGTAGGTTTTCACATACCCTTGCTCGTAGAGCCAGCGAGCAAAATGCGTACGCGAGAGATTGTCTTTATTATCCGCAAACGATAAGGCCCCTTCATAGGCGCCCTCGATGCCAGCCACTTCGCGCAACCGTTCCCCAATTAAGCGACCTCGACGGTCACGTTTGAGGCATACATCACGGAAAAAGTGTTCCACTCCGGGACTCTCGGCATCGAGCCCGAGCCCCACGATATGAATCACCCGATCTCCCCATTGGGTGGACACTTCAACCCCTGGGATAAACTGCATGCCTAAGTCTTGCGCAACGGCCTTGGCCTGATGGGTTCCATCCATCGTGTCATGATCGGTGAGCGAGACGAGTTCAACGCCATTTTGAAACGCGAGCGACATCACTTGAGCGGGGCTCAAGCGCCCATCCGAAACCGTGGAATGCATATGAAGGTCTGCGTGCATGTTGGAAGGCCTTTAGTGAATTGACATTGGTCTCGATATTATAGGCGCAGTGCACTCTATGGTTGGCGTCTTTGCTGGATTGTATGCACTAAAAATGCCCAAAACAAAGACGAATAGGCAGTTTTGACTAAACAAAATGTCTCAGTCGCTCCCACCCCACGACGCTTCCGACGAAGAGAAAAACCCTGTAAGGTGAGGACTTTGGTACAATACCTCTCACCTCACGCGTCACCGCTTAACCCCGTCATTTAAAGGATGGCAACTATCCTTTTCTGGGTGACGCTCCGTTTGTTTATTTCCAAAAAACGCTTGTGACACACCACACCGCGCACCTCAAGGTAGGTGAGCGGTAGGAGCGTTTTTTGAATGGATGGTCAAATTAGGTATGGATAAATTTCAAAAACTTCTTTTCCCCCAAGCCGTTGCTCGTGCGGAAACGGTAACGATTGATGAGTCGTTTCAGGCGGCGATTTCGCACCAAAATCTCCCCTTAGCCGTTCAACGCTTAGCTGGAGAAATGGCTGCCGCGGCGCTCTTGAGCGCAGGGGCCTTGCACTACGATGGCACGGTGATTTTGCAGGTCGCGGGCGACGGTCCTGTTCGCTTGATGGTCGTCGAAGTGAGTCCGAATCTTGTGTACCGTGTCTCGGTGGTGATGCGCGAACAGTACGATCCCATTGAAGAGAATGCCAGCATGCAGTCGCTCTTAAACGTCCACGGCAATGCCCAGTGCAGCTTTATTTTGGATCCAGCCAATCGCCCGCAAGGCGTTGAACCCTATCGTGGTCTCGTGGCGCTCGAAGGCGAAACGTTTGCTGACGTGATGACCAACTACTTCATCCACAGTGAACAGGTGGAAACCTTGATGGTGCTTGCCTGTGATGAACGCCGTGCGGGCGGGATCATGATTCAAAAGATGCCAACGCAAGGGGGTAAAGCCCTCCCCGAGGACTACGATGAAGACGGCTGGAATCGTTTAAAGCTCTTTGTGAATACCGTCAACAGCGAAGAACTCTTGACGCTGAGCCCTGAAGAAATCAACCGTCGTCTTTTCTGGGAAGAAAATCCCGAAGTGATGTATGAAGAGCACCCGGTTTTCCGTTGTAGTTGTTCGGACGAACGCCTCTACTCGGTGATTCGTTCGCTCGGTCGTGACGAAGTGGATTCGATTTTGGAAGAACGCGACGGGAATATCGAAATTACCTGTCAGTTCTGCGGTCGAGTGCGCTTATTCACTCGTGACGATGTCAACGAGATCTTTGCCACCGATCCTCTTGCTCCTCAGGCACCGCAAACCTTGAGTTAAGTCGCTCTATTGCTAGAGACAACAATGCCACGCTCGAGAATCCCGATGCGTGGCATTTTGTTGTAGACATCGCTTACTTGCGACGCCCAGGGGTGTAATACAAATCGGCGCGTTTAGCGGAGAACGTTGCTCGCGAGGGCTTACTTTGCGCGTTGTTACTGTAGTCCGGCATTGAGGCCCGCTGGGCAACGCGTTTTTCATAGTCAGCTGGCGTTTCAAGGCGAAAGAGCACCTCGCCCGACTTCACCATATAGAGTTCACGTCGAGCACGCTCCTCAATCGCTTCACTGCCTTTTTCTAACGAGGCAAGCTCGGCACGCAACTCCTCATTTTTGAGGCGTTGTTGCTCGTTGAGCTTCACTTGCTCATTGAGCGCTCGACGCAAATCCTCCGCATGAAACCACGCTCCCTCAGGCCCGAAGAGCTGATAGGACAAGACCCCAAATGCGGTTAGGAGAATCATCGAGGGAACGTGGCGCAACATCATCGCTTCCTATTACTTACGTAAGCAGTAGAACGCATCACGGCCCGGATACACCGCCACGCCTTCCAAGTGCTCTTCAATGCGAATCAACTGATTGTATTTCGCAATACGATCCGAACGGCTCATCGAACCCGTCTTGATCTGACCCGCGTTTAAACCCACGGCCAAGTCAGCAATCGTGCTGTCTTCGGTTTCACCCGAACGGTGGCTCACGACGGCGGTATAACCGGCACGCTTAGCCATTTCAATGGCTTCAATCGTTTCGGTTAAGGTACCGATCTGGTTCACCTTAATCAAGATCGAGTTGGCCACGCCCTTTTCGATCCCTTCTTTCAAAATCGCCGGGTTCGTCACGAACAAGTCGTCGCCCACCAATTGCACACGCTTACCTAAGGCAGCCGTCAACTTGGCCCAGCCTTCCCAATCGCCTTCGGCCATACCGTCTTCGATCGAGATAATCGGATAGCGTTCCACCCAATCCGTTAAGACCGCAATCCATTCGTCCGCGCTCAAGGCTTTGCCCGAGGACTTCTTCATCACGTACTTACCGTTATCGAAGAATTCACTCGACGCACAGTCCAAACCAATCGCAATGTCCTTACCCGGTTCAAAGCCAGCGGCCTTGATCGCTTCTAAGATCAATTCGATGGCTTCTTCGTGGGATTCGCACTTCGGCGCAAAGCCCCCTTCATCGCCCACCGCCGTCGACATGCCGCGACCATTGATGATCTTCTTCAGTGCGTGGAAGGTTTCCGCGCCGTAGCGGACGGCTTCGGAGAACGTCGGAGCCCCTAAGGGGATGATCATGAATTCTTGTAAGTCGAGGTTGTTGTTGGCGTGCGCACCACCGTTAATCACGTTCATCATCGGGACGGGCAACTGCACTGCCCCCATGCCACCAAAGTAACGGTAAAGCGGCAACCCCGTTTCTTCAGCCGAGGCACGAGCAACCGCCATCGAAACGGCCAAAATCGCATTGGCACCCAAACGACCCTTATTTTCGGTCCCGTCCAAGTCGATCATGGTACGGTCAATGAACGCCTGATCCGAGCTTTCCAATCCGATGAGGGCGTCGGCAATTTCACCCGTGATATTGGCCACTGCGGTCAAAACTCCCTTACCGCCGTAGCGCTTGGGATCGTTGTCACGCAATTCGAGGGCTTCACGAACCCCCGTCGAAGCTCCCGAGGGAACCGCAGCACGGCCCATGGCTCCACTTTCAAGCCACACTTCGGCTTCAACCGTGGGATTACCACGGCTATCAATAATTTCACGAGCATGAATGTCGATGATGGCGCTCATTGTCTTTCCTTTTGTTTAATGGCTCGTCGAGCCAAATCAATCGTAGTCTTACCCCAATTAGAGGTTGTCGTTAATGGTGTCTTCTAACAAGGGCTGGCCCTTGACCACACGGTCAATTTCGACCAGGCTGGTTAAGAGGGCTTTCATCTTGTCTAAGGGTACCGCATTGGGACCGTCACTCTTGGCGCACGGCGGATTCGGATGGGTTTCCATAAAGAGGCCAGCGACACCGGCTGCCACCGCAGCACGGGCCAAAACGGGCACAAACTGACGTTGACCGCCCGACGAACCGCCGTTGCCGCCAGGCAACTGGACCGAGTGGGTCGCGTCAAATACGACAGGCGCTCCCGTCTCACGCATAATGGCTAAGCCACGCATATCGGAAACTAAATTCCCATAGCCAAAGCTTGCTCCACGTTCGCAAACCATGAAGTTATCCGTTTCAAGACCGGCTTCACGAGCAGCCGCGCGTGCCTTCTCGATCACGTTCTTCATGTCACCCGGGGCCAAGAACTGACCCTTTTTAATATTGACGGGCTTACCGGAACGCGCACACGCATGGATGAAATCCGTCTGGCGGCACAAGAAGGCGGGCGTCTGGAGAACGTCCACCACGCTGGCTACGACCGGGACCTCTTCACTGGTGTGCACATCGGTCACCACGGGAACACCCACTTCTTCACGAACGCGAGCCAGAATGCGTAAGCCTTCATCCATACCCAGGCCACGGAAGGCCGTTTCACTGGTGCGATTGGCTTTGTCGTAGCTCGCCTTAAAGATATAAGGAATACCCAACTCCGACGTGATTTCCTTTAAGCGAAAGGCGATATCTAACGCCATGGCTTCACTTTCGATCACACAGGGACCAGCCATCAAAAAGATCGGTTTGTTGATACCTATGTCAAAACCACAAAGCTTCATTATTCGTCATCTCTCTCGATTGAAGCTACCGTTCGTAGTGAGCGATAGCGAAAGTTAAGAAATCCGCACGTTGCTGAGTTTATCCCGCGCGTCATCTGTGCGAAAAAGTGTAGTCGCCTTCGAGGGACTTGCGCAAATGTTCCGTAAAAAAAGTGTGTCCAAGCTTAAACCCATACAGAACTCAAAAAGGCAGACCGTGTAACACCCTATCGTATCACGCGACCTGCCTTGCTAGCGTTCGATTGACGTCAAACGCTTATTGTGCGCTTTCCGCTCGGAAGCTTATTGAGCCTTTTTAGCGTTGCTGTGTGCAATCGCGGCTTCAATGTACGCCTTAAAGAGCGGGTGCCCCGTACGCGGATTCGACGTAAATTCGGGGTGGAACTGCACGGCAAAGAAGAACGGATGATCGGGCAATTCCATCATTTCCGGTAAGTGTTCCGTCGGCGTACGTGCCGAGATCACCATGCCGCGTTCTTCGAATTGCGCCACGTAGGCATTATTGACTTCGTAGCGATGACGATGACGTTCCGCCACCACATCCCCATAGATCTTGTGAGCCAACGTACCTTCTTCCACCGGCACTTCCTGACGGCCTAAACGCATCGTACCCCCCAAGTCGGAGGATTCGTCGCGTTTTTGAATCTTGCCACTACGGTCTTGCCATTCCGTGATCAACGCCACCACGGGGTGAGCCGTATCCGGATCCAATTCGGTCGAATTGGCACCCCCTAACCCACAGACGTGGCGAGCAAATTCCACCACGGCC
This sequence comes from uncultured Sutterella sp., assembly GCA_905192805.1. Taxonomy (GTDB): domain Bacteria; phylum Pseudomonadota; class Gammaproteobacteria; order Burkholderiales; family Burkholderiaceae_F; genus Sutterella. The sequence goes on from CAJJMF010000008.1 coordinate 19,072, forward strand.
ATCTGCATCCCTAAGCAGATCCCTAAGTAAGGAACCTTGTTAACACGGGCGTATTCAATCGCCTTAATCATGCCTTCGGTACCACGCTTACCGAAACCGCCAGGCACCAAAATCGCATCCACGTCTGCTAAGACCGCATCCGGACCTTCTTCTTCGATCTGGCTCGCGTCCATAAAACGGGTAATCACCTTCGTGTGCGTGTGGATACCGGCGTGCGTAATGGCTTCGTTCAAGCTCTTGTAGCTGTCGGCATAGTCAACATACTTACCCACCATCGCGATCGTGACTTCACGTTCGGGATTCTGGATACGATGCACAATGTCTTCCCAGACCGACAAATCCGCTGGCTTGGTTTCTAAGCCTAACTTCTTACAAACGATGTCGTCCAAGTGCTGAGCGTGCAACATCAGGGGCACTTCGTAAATCGTCTTCGCATCGGCCACACTGATCACGCAATCCATCGGAACGTTCGAGAAGAGCGAAATCTTCGCGCGTTCGCCTTCCGGAATCATATGTTCCGCACGGCACAAGAGTAAATCGGGGTACACCCCTTCTTCACGCAACTTCTGCACCGAGTGCTGCGTGGGCTTGGTCTTCAATTCACCCGCGGAGGCAATCCACGGGCACAACGTCAAATGGATAAAGCAGGTGTTATTGCGACCCACGCGGAACGACATCTGGCGCACGGCTTCCACGAACGGCAACGATTCAATATCGCCCACCGTACCGCCGATTTCCACCACGGCCACATCGGGCTTACCATCAAAGGTCGAGGCCGCACCGCGCTGGATGAATTCTTGAATTTCGTTGGTGATATGCGGAATCACCTGTACCGTCTTGCCCAAGTATTCCCCACGACGTTCTTTATGCAAAACGCTTTCATAGATCTGACCCGACGTGAAATTGTTGGGTTTGTGCATCTTGGTGGAGATGAAACGTTCATAGTGGCCCAAGTCAAGATCGGTCTCTGCCCCGTCTTCGGTCACAAACACTTCACCGTGCTGGAAGGGTGACATCGTACCAGGATCAACGTTGATGTAAGGGTCAAGTTTGATCATCGTCACCTTAAGTCCGCGAGACTCAAGGATAGCCGCCAAAGAAGCGGCGGCGATGCCTTTACCTAATGAGGAGACAACGCCGCCGGTAACAAATACGTACTTGGTCATGAATAGCACCACGCAAGGAGGTAGAAAAAAATTAAAACGAGGATTATAGCGAGAAGCGTCCCGTTAGGGAAGAGTTTGAAAACGTTTTTTACGGACCCATCCCTTCACTGCCGACGCACAGACCATCTTCGTGCCACATGCCGACCATGAGACAACTCATTTTAAGACAAAATACCTAGGAAAAGCCCAATTTGAGCGCAAGAATTTTCTTGCCTTATCTCAGAAAAAAAGGACGAGTGTTCCGCTGAACAGCCGTCCTTTTTTCTTTTTTGACAGGGCGTGCCTAACCGCCCTCGTCGCTTACTTGAGTTTGGTGTCATCCAATTCCGGTTGACACAAAAGCACTTCCGGTTCATCCGAGAAGTCCGTCTTGCAAAGCCCCTCGCGACACACTTCACAGTCGTCTTCATCACCGTTAAAGTGCCACTCGGGCTGTACCGTCACATGGTCAATGCCAAACTTATCATGAATTTCGACGCGAATGGCATCCAAAATTTTGGGCCAGCATTGAGGACTTTCAATGAGCACATGGCATTGCACGGCACCGTGCCCTGGACTCATCGTCCAGACATGTAAGTCGTGAACGCGTTCCACACCCGCGATGCCTTCAATCACACGCCCTACGCTAAAGTAATTGACGCCTTCGGGAATGCCATCTAAGAGCACCCGAGTCGTATCCCGTAAAATTTCGTAGGTGGCGTGTAGTAGCAACACACCCACTATCATGGAGAGAATTGGGTCCACAATCGCAGGACCGCCAAAATAGATGACCGCCCCCGCGGTAATGGCTGCGACCGACCCCAGTAAGTCGCCCATCACATGTAACAGCGCGGCTCGCGTATTCATATTCTTTTGGTCTCGTGAGAGCGACCACGCAACCAAAATGTTAATGCACATCCCAATAAGGGCAATCAGCATCACAGAGAGTCCCGAAACCGCCTCAGGCTGAGCGATACGTTCGATGGCTTCGACAAAAATCCACACCACCACGGCCAACATCACTAACCCATTGATAAAGCCTGCCAAGACTTCAATACGTCCATGCCCAAAGGTATGTTCACTATCCACCCCTTTTTGCGCAATTTTATTCGCCACAAGTGCAAACAATAAGCTCGCCGAGTCCGTTACCATGTGACCAGCATCCCCGATCAACGCGAGCGAATTGCTGAGATAGCCCCCCACCAACTCAATCGCCGAAAAGCCCAACGTCAAGAGCACGGCCAAACCGAGCGCAGAGGTTTTTGTTTTTTCGGCTTGGTGCTGCCAACGACTATCCCCCTGACCATGGCTAGAAAATTCACTAGCCGGTTCTTGCATAGCGTGAGACACCTTATGTTCCATTGCTGTCATCCTTACGATTTTTTGTTAAGGCTATTCTAGTGCGCTTCGGTGGCTTGTCCAGCAATGCTCACGTTTTCGTGTGATTTTCCTCGATTTTTCCGTTAACTATTCTCACTACCATTAAAAAACCTCCCTGCAGTTCGTCCATCCACAAGGAGGTTTTCTGGCTCAGCTAGCCATTACGCTTAGAAGGTATAGCGAGCCCCCACGCGTGCACCCACGCTATTGGTTCCCTGCTTACCACCGCCTAAGAGCAGATCGGCATCAAGCATAAAGCCACCCTTCATGGCACGCACCCCCAGAGCTCCCTGCACGGGTGCCGTGTCAATGACAGTTGCCTTGGTGCCCCGGAAGGTGTACTCCTTGTCACCGAAGGTCGGGACATACGCCACCTTGAAGCTCGGCGCCAAGGTCCAGCTGGCCACGTCCATCGGCTTAGCCGTCACGCGCAACGCGATCGGCAACTGCACCAGCGTCTGCGCGTCGTCTTGCACCGTGACGGTACCAAATGACAACGCATCCGTTTCCAAACGGCTCACGCGTAAGCCAATACTCGGCACGACGCTGAAGTTACCCAACGACCCTTGGTACTGAGCACGCACCCCGAAGGAGAGCATGGACGTATCGACGTCCGAAACAAGGGCCTGACGGGGCGCTTCAATCCCATTGGTACCCTTCACGTACGCGACTTCGGTGACCACCTTACCCCATTCAACCGGCTGCCAAGAGCCGTAGAGCGACACCCCATAGCTGCTGTAATCGTTCTTTGCCTGGAGGGAATCGGAACGTAACGTTCCGTCGGCATACTGCACCGCCAGACCCGCACGAGTCGTCGGTGTTAGGGCCACATCGCCACCGAACGTGGCGTAGCCCATGTCGGCGTGGAAGGATCCACCCTGAGCCAAACGATCGGCCTCATAGCGTTCACCCTGCACATCCACCCAGAGGTTCACCCCATCAAGTGGCAACTGCGTTAACGAGGTGCGGTCCGCGATGCTCGAAGCAAACATAAAGTCGGCACGACGGGTAAGCGCTTGCATGCCTAAGCCCGAGAGTGTACCCATGATCTTGTTGCTATTGGCTTTGTTAGTCAACACACCGTTGGCAAACGTCGATTCGATCAAGTCGTTATCGGTCACGATCTGGCTCGTAGCCACATCACCCGAATTGGCAATGGTATAGACACCTTCCGTGGCATTGACCACACCTAACTTGGCCGTGTCTTCCATGACCAAATCCCCGTTGATTAACGCACCCGAGCTCGGCACTGCCTCCTGGTTCACCACCAACATCGAACCGCCCTTGACCGTTAAAGCCCCCGCGGTATAATCGTCCGTGACCTCCGTTTTCCCCGCGTCAGCCACGACCATCCCCGTCGATCCAATTGTAATGGGAGCGTTCACGACCACGGCTGCGCCCACATCCGAGGCACCCCAGGTCGTTAACTGGTTGATCATTTGTTGGGCACCAGCCAGATCCGTGCCCAAAGCCACGTAAGAATTTTGACCAGCAATCAAACCGCCGTCGATGTCACCCGTCACCGTCTGAATCGCTAAACCGGAAGCATCCGACACATCGGCCTGCCCCGTCGTATTCCACGCTGGATCCAAGAAGACCAAAGAGCCCGAACGCGAGGCAAACTCCGTCACATGGACGACGGCCTTAGCCGTCGGGTTACCAACGAGCACCTTAGCCCCCGTACTCACGGTTAAGTTCGTCACGGTCAGTGCGGTTTCTGGGACGGCTGCGGTCGGCGTTTCGCTCACTGCTCCCAAGGCCATCGTCGCGTGTTCCAGCGTAATTTCCTTCGCCGTCGTTTCTACACCATCTAAGGCAAGCGACGCGGGTTTATCGGCCGTACCTGTCAACGCCACGTTTTGGAGCGTCGCTTTGTTACTGCCGTCTTCACTGGCTTTAACCACCACGTTACCCGCAATCTCGAGCGTTTCTGCGCCACCAGCCACATCGGCCGTATCGGTACTCAATGTGACCGTTGCATTTTCTGGAATGGCAATGCTATCAGTATCCTCCGACGGCTCCAATTTGAGCGAGGCGTTGTTGAGGTGTAGCGCCAATGTGCTATAGGCTTGGGTTAACGCAGTTAAGCCTGCGTTGGAATAGGTAAACTTGTCGTTGATCGTTAAAACGCCAGTCCCATCCACACTTAACTTACCCCTAGCGCCCGTCAGCACGTCATCGGTATACGTAGGCACGTAGGCTGTCGCGAGGTCGGTAATTAATTCCGCCCCCTCGTTAAAATGTAATGTCGTCCCTTCGAAGGTCGCATTCGGAGCGAGAATGGTGTTCCCTTCGCCCGTCAATTGCACATTGACCAACTTCAAGGCCGTCACCGTATCTTGGGCAATAATCTTCCCACCTTGCATCGTCAACGGATCATTCGTAAAAGAATTTTCCGTGACGTTCCAAGTGCCACCATTCGCGAGGGTTAACTTGAAGCCAGTCACCGTATCTTTGCCTGCGGGCGGTTCCCCCGTAATCTTAGCTGCCCCTGTCCAATAGGATTGAGCATTCGTCAAGCGAAGGTCCACATTGGAGTCAACGGTAGTACCTGATGTAGGCGCATCATAATTGAACTCAATATTGCCATTGAGCTTCACTACACGGTCTTTCCCTTGGGTATTGATATTGATAAATGAATTTCCACGAGTGACAATCGCCTTAGGAGCATTGACTTCGAGATTTCCATTTATATTGAGGACCCCTTGGGACATCGCAACAATTGCGGCAATATCAGCGTCAGGATTATCCCCAGAAGCAGTAATGATGGTATTGGTCGCATTGTCATTAATCGTTGCTACATTTTCCGTGGCAGTTGTCGTAGCGTTCTGTGCATAAAGGCCAAAAAAGTCCCCCACCTTGGAGTGCCCAATCAACGTAAACGTATCCCCTTCAATGTTGATCAGTCCCCCCAACTGAGTTCCATCATGTCGATAAGCCCATACTCCAACGGCCGTAGGACGTGCTTTATTGGGCGTAATCACAGTGTTTGTATCATCCACACTAACCAAAATAGTTTTTGTGACACCTGCTACCCCGAGATTGAGAATGGAGCGCACACCATTGGCATCCCCAAATGCAGTTATGCCTTCAATTCCCGATGCTCCTTCAGGAGAGGTTGTTTTGATCACAAACGATTCGTGGGCGTAATTGTACGTTTTGCCGTATATCTGTAAAGCACGTGTTGAAGGGGCTTCGATATTAATTTCTGCAAGGTTAACTGTCACCGCATGAGCCTGTGGGGTCATCCCTGTGACAAAGGCGAGAGAGAGCGCCGTCATCAATGTTTTTTTGTGAAATGTCTGCATAGTAAAACCTGTAGTAGTGAGCAAGGAGAAGGAGTCAATCATTGCAAGTTCATGACTCCCTTACAGGTCAGTTTATCAGGAAAAAATACACAAAAAATTAGATTCTTCACTACATCTATAAGGAGTGCTTCTTAACCTTTTCTTTAAATATACAAATCTATCTTTAACACTTATCTCTATTCTCTCAATGAGTCCACCAAGCGTCTTACATTAGTCAAAACAGGATGCACTGCTCAAAGTCCTCTGAGCTCAAAAAAAATCCCCTTCTAAATAACGCCCTACGTAAGCGACAAATAGCAGGAAAATTTGTTTTGTGTTGATCATTTTGTTAAATAAATCAAGTTTTTTTAATGTTT
>CAJJMF010000009.1 GCA_905192805.1 uncultured Sutterella sp.
CTCAGGGTCCACGAAGGGGACATGGTCAAAGTGGGCGATACCATCGCAACGATCGGGATTCCTGAAATTGAAGCCAAGCTCGCGCAGGTCAAAGCCCAACGTGAACAAGCCGAAGCCAAAAACGATATGGCCCAAACGGGGCCCCGCGAAGAAGAAAAGCGCGCGGCGGCAGCCGATCTCGCCCGTGCACAAGCGGGTTTAACACTCGCGAAAAAGAGCTACGATCGTGTGAACGCGCTCTTTAAAGAAGGCCTCATTGCGGCCCAAAAGCACGACGAAGCGCTCGCACAATATAACGCTGCCCGCGAATTGGTCGTGGCCGCTGGGGCTAAGGTTGACGCCCTCAACCGTGGGGCCCGTGAGGAAGAAAAGGCTGCCACGAAAGCCATGGTGGCCCAAGCCACGGGCGGGGTCGACGAAGTCACCTCGCTTGCCAACGAAGGCAACGTCAAGAGCCCCGTCGCGGGCGAAGTCACGCGCGTTGTGATGCAAGTGGGCGAAGTTACCCCGGCCGGGTTCCCGATTGTGGTCGTGACCGACTTGGATAACGCCTGGGTCACGTTTAATGTGCGCGAAGACGAACTCGCTCAGTTCAAAAAAGGCACCAAATTTGACGTGACGATTCCTGCGTTAAAGCAAAACGCCACCCTGGTTGTCACCTGGATTAACCCGCGCGGTGCGTACGCGACGTGGCGTGCCACGAAGCAAACCTCGGGTTACGACTTACGCACCTTTGAAGTGCGTGCCAAACCCACGGCTTCGATTGCCGACCTGCGTCCTGGGATGACGGTCGTCAATGAGCGCCACTAAGCGTAAGCCCTTCGTTGACCCGATAGGATAGGCACACAGGATGCGAAACTTTGCCGCCAACGTTTGGAATACGGCCCGCTGGGAAATGGGTAGCGTCTGGCGTCGCCCACACGAGTGGGTGACGGGACTCGTGTTGCCCTTGATTTGGTGCCTTTTGATGGTGCTCCTCTTTTCCGAAGGGCTCATGACGGGGCTCCCCGTGGGGGTCGTGAATCTCGACCAGGGGAGTGAAGCCCGCACGCTCCTTACCCGACTCGATGCGCTCCCGAGCGTTGACGTGCGTCCCTACGAAAACCCGCTCGCGCTTGAAGCCGCGCTTAAAGCGGGCAAGGTCTATGCCGGGGTCACTATCCCTAACGACTACACCCAAAAAACCCTCGCGAGCGAAACGCCCCCTGTCACCCTCACCTTTAATAAGAGCTATTACGCGATTGGCACGATCTTGGAGGTGGACCTCAAGATGGCCCTAGCGGATATCAGTCGCGCGCGGGGCGCCCAATCGATGACAAAACTGCGCGGGGGCAGTATTGAACGCACGAGTGAAGTCTTAGGGATTACCGAACCCGATGTCGCCTTTGAAGGGAACCAAAGCTTTAACTTTAGCCGCTACCTCTTAGCGACCTTGGTGCCGGGCCTCTTGGTACTGGCGCAAGCCATTGTGATGGCGGGCGTCTTGGTGCGCGATTGGCGCGACAAAACCCTGCGCCCTTGGCTTACGGCCGCGGCGGGTAACCGCTACGCCGCCCTTTTAGGGAAACTCCTCCCGTGGATGGGGTTTTACCTCTTATCGGACCTTGCGTGGGTCGCTTGGTTTGCGGGGATGGAAGGCTGGGGCATCGCTGGGTTCACCGCTAGCCAAACCGCCGTAGGGCTCGCCTTCTGGTGCTTAGCGACCGTGGTCCTCGTCCTAGCGGTCACGGCCATGGTGCTCTTTTTAACGAGCGTATCGCTCACCTGGGTGATTGCGGTTTCGGGCACGATCGCGCTCTTTGCGCCGACCTTCCCCTTTACCTCGTTCTCTTTCCCGTTTGAATCGATGACGCCAGGCGCCGTCTTCTTTGGTCACCTGCTACCCTTAACGCACTACCTCAAAATTCAAGGCGAATGCATGGTGTTGGGGAGCCCTGCCACCACGATTATGACCTCGATTGGCGTTTTAGGCCTGTTTGTCATCTTACCGGGCATCGCTGGGGTGCTCTTTTATACCGAACGCTTAAAGGTCTGGTTACGCCAAGAAGTGGCTGGGGACACGGACACGCCCCCCACGGAACCTCCTAGCGCCTTTGGCTTTTTGCGCACCGTGGGCGCCACCCTCAAGCGTATTGCCACGGACCGCGATACGGTCGTGATTGCGTTGCTCGCGATGGGCTTTTACTTGGTGTTTTACGCGTGGCCTTACGGGAACCAACAAATCACCCATATTCCCACGATTGTGCTCGACTTGGACCAGAGTGCCCTTTCACGGCGCACGACGATGGCGATCGATGCCTCGCCCACGGTTGACTTAGTGGCGGTTCTCACCGAACGCGGGGAAGCCGAGCGTGCTTACCGTGAAGAAAAGGCTGCGGCGCTCGTGACCATTCCGTCTGGCTACGAAGAGCGTCTCTCACGGGGCGAAAACGCCACGCTGCACTTAGTGAGTAACGGCGCTTACCCCGTCAAAGGCCGTGCGCTACAAGCTGCCCTCTCGGGGGTGGTGTTAGACGCCACCCAAAAAGAAGACTCCGCAAGTCTCCTCTTAACGGAAATGCCGATGGCTGTCCTGGCACGTCAGTTAAAACTCTCGCACCCGAGCGCCATTGTGGAGTATCGCTATAACGAAATCGGTGGTTACGGCAACTACACGGTGCCCGTTGCCGCCCCCGTGATTTTGCAAGCCGTCTTTTTAATGCTCGTGACGTTGGGGCTGGGGGGCTGGTTGCGGGACCCTCGCCATACGCCTATTGCCTCTGGGTTACGCACGCCTGGCCGCTTAACGCTCGCGCTCCTCCTCGCGTTTACGCTCTTGGCCTACCTCTGGTTCTTATACATGCAAGGGTTTGACTTTTGGGTGAACGAATACGGCTCCCTCAAAAACCCCGTGGGTGTCTTCACCGTGGGGGCCCTTTTTACGCTCGACGTGGTGGCCTTTGCGTTGATGATTACAGCCCTGATGGGGTCAAACCAATTCACGAGCCAGTTGGTCGTAATGTTCTCAGCGCCCGCCGTCTTTATGTCGGGCGCCATTTGGCCCTTAGAAAACGTCCCCTACTGGTTGACCCGCATTGTTGCCAATAGTCTTCCCTCCACCCCGGGCGTGCAGGCGATTGTCGGCCTCTCGCAGGACGGCGCACGGCTCACCGATGTGATGCCACAGGTGACGCTCATGGGGCTACAAACGCTACTCTATGCGTTCTTGGCGTACCTCTGGCTACGTCGCCGTACGCGTGAGGCCCAACAGAGACTCCGTTAAAACGAATTTTTTTGCAATTTTCTTACGACGCTCGCCGAGAAACCTCGGCGAGTCTCGTTTTAAAATAAGGGTTTTTCCTAGGATTTTCCTTGTGCCCTCTTGGGGCACCGTAACACATTCCCTATGCCGATTTCTCCCGATACCCCCGTCATGGACACGCACTGCCACTTAACGGCGGACGATTTTGATGCGGACCGTGACGAGGTGATTACCCGTATGAAAGCCGCCGGTACGATGGCGGCGATTGTGATTGGGTGCGATGATGACGATTACCCAAAACTGCTCCAATTGACCCAACAGTACCCCGGTACCCTCTGGGGCGCGTGGGGCTTGCACCCTGAGTACGAAAACGTCCCCGAGGTGAGTCTTGAGACGATTGTGGAGCGTTGCTCGGCGCCAGGCATCGTCGCCGTGGGCGAAACGGGCTTAGATTTTTACTGGTGTAAAGAACCCTTGGATTGGCAACGTGCGCGTTTTCGTCGCCACATCGAAGCGGCCCGAATGTTAAAGAAACCCTTGGTGATTCATGCGCGGGATTCCGAAACCGAAGCCCTCGCGATTCTGCGTGAAGAACACGCGGGCGATATGGGCTTTGTGATGCATTGCTTCTCCGGGACCGAGCGGGATGCGAAGGAAGCGGTGGACTTAGGGGGCTGTGTGAGCTTCACAGGCTCGCTCACCTTTAAACGTAATGACGCGTTGCGTGCGGTCTGTGGGGCACTCCCCTTAACCTCAATCATGCTCGAAACGGATTCCCCTTACATGGCTCCCGTGCCGATGCGAGGTAAACGCTGCGAACCCACGTTTATTCCGCACATTGCGAACGTGGTGGCGACGATCCATGGAGTAACCCCCGAAGAGGTCGCTCGTACCACCACACAAACGGCGATTCGCTTTTTTGGGCTGCCACTCACCTACCCGGCTGCCCCTGCCCTTTGATCGCAGGGATCGAGCACCACCGAATAGTTTTTTGCTTTGGAGACCAATGATGTTGAAAACCACGCTTTTGAGCACAATCCTCGCACTGAGTTTAACGATGGGCAGTGTTGCCCACGCCGAAGAAGCCGTGATGACGGGCCCCGATGGTACCGCCATTACCCAGGCCGAGTTGGACGAAATGGGGGCCAACATCACCCGTATCCAACGTGCGGTCATGATCGGTGACGTCAATACGGTCAAAGAGATCATCGGGAAAGGGATGAACCCCAACTTGACGCTCCCCAACAAGGATACGCTCCTCACCTTTGCCTACCGCTCGGACGCCTGGGCTGTGGTCAAGGTGTTACTCGAAAACGAATTGGTGGACGTGAATCACGCCAATGCCTTTGGCGAAACGCCCTTGATGTTAGCGGTCTTTAAAAACCGCCCGGACGACGTGGAAGAGCTCTTAAAGCGTGGGGCCAACGTCAACATGGAAAAGGGCTGGACGCCGCTACACTACGCTGCCACCGAAGGGAACGTCGCGCTTCTGGAGCGCTTACTTAAGGCCGGGGCCGATGTGAACGCGCAAACCTCCGCGGGGGTGACACCCTTGATGATGGCCGCTCGCAAACCGAGCCGTGCTGCCGTGAAAGTGCTCTTAAAGGCGGGCGCCTACCGTGACTACTGCACGGATAGCGAAAATTCGGCCGCGAATTTTGCGGAAAAAGCGGGCGACGAAGAACTGGCCAAGTTCCTCAAAATCGAACGCTGTGCAGTGATCGGTCCCAAGAACCCTGCGCTTTATGGTCGCACCACGAATTTTGCTGACTTTGTGAAACAGTCGGGCCCACAACAATAATTTTTACAGACACCACCCAAGCCCATGAGTAACGATCGTTTCCGTTTGGAACTTCTCTCGCCTGCCCGCGATGCCGACACCGGCATCGCTGCCATTGATCACGGTGCGGATGCCGTCTACATTGGGGGGCCCAGTTTTGGGGCTCGCCAGTCCGCGGGCAACAGCTTAGACGACATTGCGCGTCTGGCAGCCTATGCCCATCGCTACGATGCGAAAGTGTTTATGACGCTCAACACCCTCTTTGATGATGCGGAGTTAAAAGCAGCCCGGCGGCTCGCGTTTGATGCGGCCGACGCGGGCGTCGATGTGCTCATCTTGCAAGACATGGGCTTACTCATGGGGGAATTGCCCAACATTGAGCTGCACGCCTCCACGCAGTGCGACATCCGTACGCCCGAAAAGGCCAAGTTTTTAGAAGACGTGGGCTTTTCGCAGATGGTGCTCGCTCGCGAATTGTCGCTCGAGGAAGTGCGTGCCTGCTATGAACGGCTCAATCACGCCCGCATCGAATACTTCATTCATGGGGCGCTCTGTGTGAGTTACTCGGGACAGTGCTACATTTCACACGCCATGACGGGGCGCAGTGCCAACCGTGGGGAATGTGCGCAGTTTTGCCGTCTTCCCTATGACGTGACCACCTTGGGTGGCCAAGTCTTAGCTCGCAATGCGCACGTCTTGAGTCTGAAAGACAATAACCAAACGGACAATTTGGAAGCTCTGATTGATGCCGGGGTATCGTCCTTTAAGATCGAAGGACGCCTAAAAGACATTCAGTACGTGAAAAACATCACGGCGCACTACCGTCAGGCCTTGGATAAGATCATTGCCCGTCGTCCCGAACTCTCCCGCACCTCGTCCGGTGTGAGCACGTTCTCCTTTACGCCCGATCCAGATAAAAGCTTTAATCGTGGCTCAACGGACTACTTTGTGCACGGGAAAAATTACGACGAACCCTATAAGCTCGTTGACCCGAATACGCCCAAGAATTCGGGCACTCCGGTGGGCGAAGTGCGTGGCATTCGCGCGGGTGTCGTAACCCTGGCGCTCAACGCAGGCGTCACGCTTAACAATGGGGACGGTTTCACCTACCTCATCGATCGTGGCGACAAAGAAGTCGGTAAAACGCTCGTGGGCTTAAATGTGAACCGTATTGAACCCACCCTAGACGCGGGAGTCGTTGACCTCGTTTTGCGCTTCCGGGAGTTCCCCGAAGGCTTACGCACGGGGATGACGGTCTTACGGAATCGCGATCAAGCCTTTACCAAACTTCTTGCCAATAAAACGGCCGAACGTCGTATTCCGGTGACCCTCACCTTTACGGAAACCGACACCGGCTTTGCGCTCACCTTAAGTGACGGGAAAAATACCGTCACGCACGACGAACCCTTCGCACGAGAATTGGCGAGCGACCCCGCGAAAAACCAGGCGACGCTCGCGAAAAACCTCTTTAAGTTTGGGGATACACCGTTTTTATTGGATCCGCTGGCGCTCACGATTGACCCTTCGGTCGTGAGTTTTGTGCCCGCATCGCTCGCAAACCGTATGCGCCGTGAGGCCGTGGAGCGGCTACTCGCTGAGCGTGAAGTGAACCGTGTGCGCACCCCGCGGGCGCCGCACAACGAAGCGGCCGTTTACCCCGAAAAACTGCTGGGCTTTAAGGCCAATGTCGCCAACGACGCGGCACGACGCTTCTATGCCATGCATGGCTCGCAGGTCTTACAGCCCGCCTTTGAAATTAAGGCCGTGGAACACGCCGACTTAATGACGTGCCGACACTGCATTCGCCCCGCGTTAAACCTCTGTCCGAAGCAGCTTCGCTACTTCCCGGAACTCTTAGAGGAGCGGGATCGTGACGCGTTCCGCCCTGAGTCGTTGATTCTCACGGATAGTGCCGGGGACCAATTCCTAGCGGTCTTTCACTGTAAGCGTAGCCCTTGCGAAATGACGCTCGAGGCGTACGATCCCACGACCCGAGAGGCACCGCGTCGCCCCGAACCCTAAACACAAAACGCGCCCTTCGGGTGAATTTGGTTTGGAAGGATCGGACTAATCTCGATATACTGAGAGCCAACACCTTAATCGACGGCGTGAGGGCCACCCTCGCTCTTGCGCCCCGCTTGACCCCTTGTGCGTAGAAAGGACGCCCATGTTTGACGACGATACTCAAGAGCTCCTCACCCCCGCCCCTGACCTGCAGTCGATGATCGATTGGCTGGGCGAGAAAGAAGTGCTTCTCACGGATGCCGCAGTTCGGGTGGTAAAGACCCCCTGGAATGCGTTTGACTTTATTCCCTTTAGTGAGGAATTAGCCCGTTTTGCACTCTACAAAAATGGGTTTACGCTCGGGGAAACCTTTCCGGAGCACGAAGTCTTACATAAACTCTCGACCGAACTCGCCATCATGTCGCCGGGCGACTTGGATGAACGGTTTTTGCATACCTTAGAGGGGGCTCCGTTGACACGCGAATTCCGTCGCTTGGCTCAAGTGCCCGACATTCGTGGGTTACTCAAAAATACGACTGGCTTAGGCTGGAGCGGGTTTCATAACCAGACCGTGAGTGAAGCGGATGCTCGCCAGATCACCCGACGCCGTATGGTGATTGATGCCAATCGTGAGCTCTACGATTGGACGGCCTTACGGGCTTGGGAGATTTCCGAAGCCGCTGCCCTGATTCACTTAGCGCGTAGCATGGGAATGTTAAACGAAACGGCCCTGCTGCCCTATGCCAAACGATTGACGACCGAAGCGGCCGTGCGCTTTGTGAGTTGGGCGGACTTTGCCTTGTCGCTCCTTCGCGCTCGACTCTTTAGTGAAGCCGCCGAAGATGCCTCAGAACTCATCGTACGGTTGGGTGACGATTGGGATCAGGTGGAGGCCGCCCTCAAGGGGCCTTGGCTCACGACCGAGTGGCCCATTTTCACAGGCGCCGATCCGTACTTAACGGTACCCGCCTAAGCGAGAAAGCCCACGCCGAGAGACGTCGACGTGGGCTTTTGAGTATTGGGATCTTGTGAGAGCGTGGGCGTACTACTTTCCTTGCAAGCGTTGCTTTTGCGCTTCGAGCTTTTCGAGTTTCTCAACGCGTTGCTGCATCTGACGCAACCGATCCAGCATCTCACGTGCTTCCATGTACTGCGGATTATCGGGCGACATATTCGTTAAGAGCGACTCGACGGCGTCCGCAGCCACTTTCCATTCTTCGATTTCGGTGGCCGTCATCACCAAGAGTTGTGTGACGCGTAAGTCCGAGGGCGTGAGCGTATGAAGGTTCTCTAAGAGGGGAAGCGCTTCTTTCAAATGCGCCTTATCACGGGTCGTCACGAGGGCGGCGGCCATCTCAAGCGCCACATCCGGGTCCTGGCGCACTTTCGTCATCACCTCACGCGCCGTACGGTACGCGACAATCGCCCCTTCAAAATCGTCTTTTTCGGCACGTTTACGCGCGAGCAGCACCCACGCACGGCCGTCCTTATGGTTGTCCTTTAAGTAAAGTTCCAATTGCGGGATATCGGCTTTCCCTTCTAAGACCTTCTGAGAGTCCGCCAAACGCATCAATTCGGGCGATCCTTTGAGCCCATAGCCCATAATCGTCACGACGGCAATGAGGGCCGCAGCCGACGCAATCACCACGGCGGGTGAATAGGCTTTGCGTTCGGTATTGGCTTCGATTTGGCTGGCCTCTTCGAGCGCACGGCGCTCGATATCTTCTTCCATGCGACGGTATTCGGCCTCCGTCAGACTGCCCAAGCGCTTTTCTTCTTGTAGTCGCTCATATTCGCCTTTGAGCGCTTCACGCAGCGCCCGCTTATGCGTTTCGCTTTCGCGATCCACGTGCGCATTCTTACTCACTTTGCTGAGCGTGGGGACCACAAATAAGAACGCCACCACGACCATGACAAGGAAAATGGCATAAAGCGTTAATTCATCGGCGGTGAACACAAGTGACTCCTTGGGGGTAAAAGTCAAAACGAAGGGGGAAGGATTTTGGGTAGCGAGCAGCCTCTTTTGGGGCCACACCTCGCCACGCAAGACTCTAACTATAGCGGAAACGGGCGGAACCGAGTATCGATCCCGCCCGTCCTAGTCTAGCGACTTAAGTCATCTGGACGATTACTTCTTGGCGTTCGCCGCAGCCTTTTCATCAATCGCCTTGCGTAACAGGGCGGAGGCGTCGGTGGCAGCCTTCGTAGCCTTGGCTAAGCTACGCATCGCCATTTCGTGATTGTGGAAGTAAGCACCGTTCACAGCGGTCCAGTATTCCCAGTTCAAGTGAGCCACGGAGTGCAACTTGCGGGCTTCTTCGAGGACCTTTTCATCCACACCAGCGACCTTGGCTAAGTCGAACGCGTCGAACATGTCGTTCATACGAGCTTCGGTTTCACGCAACTTGCCGCGGAAGTGGTTCTTCATCGTATCGATCGACGTGACCATCTGCTTTTCCGTCTTGTCCTTGTGGCAGGTCAAGCAGGTTTCCTTCACGTAGTGCTTCGGCGAGGTCGCCCAGTGCAACGTGTAGGTCTTACCATTCTTGTCCTTCACCTTCGGCATATGGCAGTTCTGGCATTCCACACCGGCCTTATCGTGCTTGGAACCAAAGAAGGTTTCCGAGTCCGGATGCTGCATCTTCACCAACAAAGCGCCCGTGCGGTTGTGCTTGAAGTCACGGAAGCCGATCTTGTCGTAGTACGCTTCGATCTGGTCCGCGTTCTTCCACGGGAAGTGGTTCGTTAAGCGGTTATCAAAGCCGATCTTTTCACCGGTCTTAGCATCGATACCCGGGTTGCAGACGTATTCAACGTGGCACTGAGCGCACATCAAACGGCTATCGGCACGGCCCAAGAAGCCAAGCTTACGGGTAAAGCCACGGACACCGGCGTCACGCACTTCGAGCGTGGTCGGGTTGTGAGCATTGAGCTTGTAGACGTTCTGATCATCGTCACGCGTCATCGCATCGATCAACGCGTCACGCACGACACGCGGCTTGCCACTGTGCGGATCGTGGCAGAGGTTACAGTTAATCGCATGCTGAACGGTACGAACGAGCTGCACAGGATCCGAGCCACGGTTCCACTTGGCACCGTCAACCTTGTCACCCATGTAGGCCCAGTCAAGCATCGCGTCGGAGGACTTGCAGCTCCAGCACACCGCGTTCGCAGCCGTGGCGGTACCCGGCAAGAAGGACTTCTGACCGTTACTCGTGGGTTCCAAATCCTTCAACACATCCCAAGCCTTGTAGGACTTGCCGTCAGGCAACGTGGAGTAGAGCCAACCATCCTTGGGCTGGAAGCGACCACCGAAAGCACGGTCGACCGCAAACTGGTCGATCACCATCATGGCGTGTCCGCGTGGTTCGTCGTGTTCCTTCGTGAAGCCGTGCGCACCTAAAGCACGGTCAAAGAACGGGTCAGGCGCCGGGCCATTGGCTTCTTTCTTCGAGAGGCGAGCCCCGCGGTCACTCATCGTATAGAGCGACTTGTACTGTTCTTGGTGGCATGCACCGCAATTGGCCGGATCCATATTGGTTTCCGGACGCTTCTTCATATCCTTCAAATGTTCTTCGGTACCCTTGTGGCAAGCAGCACACTCGACTTTGGCGTGCACCGCACCCGCATGATCCTTAGCAACATTGGCGTGACAGGCAGCACACTGGTTGGCACCAGCGGCAAAGACCGAAGCGCTAAAGGCCATCCCTAAGACGGCCGTGACAAGCGCTAAGGGCTTGAAATTGAATTTAGACATATGATCTCCTTGGGGTAAGCGATAAGAAGGGGGTTCTTATTGATTCCCCAGTCTGCTCTCGCTTGGCGTTGACAACAGACGGGTGAGCACTTTCTTATCGTGATCTTAAGTTTAAGATGTCTTTAAGAATTTCGGCATTAGCCAATGGTAAGGGAGAGGGAAAACCCTAATACGCAACTATTTTATATTACATATCAGTAACTTATTAAATACTTACCTAAAAAGTATTAATACTTGAGGGATGGTTTTTACCTCTCCCATCGGGGATAGGCGAGGTATTCACACCCATTTTTGACGAAAACGCGTGCCACCTATTCCTCAAAAAAGAAAAAGGGGAGGTCACCCTCCCCTCGTTTCGACGCGCAACGGCGAACCGTTGAGCGTCGATCGAATCCCTCTTGGTTAAGAGATTACTGTTCGAGTTCTTCCTCTTTGTGACGCGGCCACGCGAGGATACCGTCGTGGTTAGGCATCACCTTCGGATCGAATTCCGGATTCATCACACCCGCCTTTTTCTGGCTCACGTAGTCATCCAAGGCGATAAAGGCGTACTTCCCTAAGAGGGCAATGGCCACCAAGTTCAACATGGCCATCATTGCCATGAAGAGGTCGGCCAAGTCCCACACAAAGGAAAGTTTCGCCACCGAACCCAAGAAGACCATCACGACCACCAAGAAGCGGAAAATCGGCAACGCCGCACGATTACGGCTAATGAAGTCCATGTTGATTTCGCCATAGAAGTAGTTCCCGATGATGGAACTAAAGGCAAAAAAGAGCACCACGACCGTGATGAAGTAGTTCGTCCAACCGCCTAATTGCCCCGAGAGCGTTAACTGCACGAGTTCAATCCCGGTTTTCCCCGACGTGTTCCATTCGGTCCCTAAGAGCACCAACATCGCAGAGGCCGTGCACACGATCATCGTGTCAAAGTAGACCCCCAAGGCCTGCACCAAACCTTGCTTCACCGGGTGCGTCGCATCCGCGGCGGCTGCGGCGTTCGGGACCGCACCCATACCGGCTTCGTTCGAGAAAAGCCCACGCTTGATACCAGTCATCATGGCCGTACCGATCGTGGCCCCTAAGGCCGCATCAAAGTTAAAGGCCGACGAGAAGATCGTCGCAAAGACTTTCGGCACGAGCGTGATGTTCATGACCGTCACGATCACGGCCACGATCAAATACGCAAAGGCCATAAAGGGCACCATATAGCCCACGACTTTAGCAATACGGGTGAGCCCACCAAAGACGATCACCCCGGCTAAGATGGCCACGACCGCGCCCGTGTACATCGGTTCAACGCCAAAGGTGGTTTGCACCGAGGCGGCAATCGTATTGGCCTGCACGGAGTTAAAGATTAACCCGTAGGTCACGGAAATGAGCACGGCAAAGAGCCACGCAAAGAAGGGGCTCTTTAAGACGTTGCCGATATAGTAGGCAGGCCCCCCTAAGAAGCCACCCCCACGGCGAGGCGCCTTATAGATCTGCGCTAAGGTACTTTCCACAAAACCCGTGGCAGCACCGATCGTCGCAATCACCCACATCCAGAAAATGGCCCCTGGGCCACCTGCCACGACCGCAATCGCGATCCCAGCGATATTGCCCACCCCCACGCGCGAAGCGGTCGAGACGCAGAACGCTTGGAAGGTCGAAATGTGCCCTTCACGCGGCTTGGCGGACGCGCCCTCGGTCACGAGGCGGCACATTTCACGCAACTGCACAATCTGGACAAATTTCGTTCGAATCGAAAACCAGAGTCCCAACCCGATCAACATGGCAATGAGGACATAGCTCCACAAATAGCCGTTGATGACGGACACCATATTAGATAACCAATCCACAATAAATTCCTTTGAGTTTTTGTTTTGAGGCTACGAAAGTCGTCGTACACAACGCGAGTCTCACCGTGATCCGTGCGATGGGGACCGCCGGATCATCGGGTGTGATCGTCCACTCGGGAGATTTCATCACGCTCACCGTGAGTGCGTTCGATTGCCTGAGGGGCATCCAGGAGGATGCGTTGAGCAAAACACACGCACGGTCGCCTCATGATTGAGGTCGATTATCGTTGTCTTCTTTTGGGTTGTACGTCGCTTTCGCGAAAGGAGTTGACTAGCAATAGCGTTATTCTAACAACTTGACTACGACTTAGTCATTTGATCTTGCCCGCGAGCAAAGTCAACGGGCAAAAAACCCGCGTCTTAGGGATTTTTGACGTGCTGGTGTTTGCGTCCCCCGTGGCGACCGGCAGTGATCACGCGGATGTCGCCCTGTGCCAGCGCACGCTCGCGACGCACGAGTTTCGGGTCACAGATGAGTGCTCGGCAAATCTCTAAGCGAGCCCCTGGCGTTAAGGGCTCGTCGGGGCGCACCTTACGGCCCCAGAGGGCATACGCATCCCCCGCTTCGCTGGCAAACCGCGATGCCCGATGGGCCTCCGCAACCGTTGCGTCGTCGGCGAGCGTCAGTGACTCGGATTCAAGGCCCTTGGCGTGGACCAATATGACTTCTATTTGCATGCGTATTGAGCTTCCTCTAAAATAGAACGACCTTCGCAAAAGTACTCTGCGTCCCACGTGAGTCTCCAACACTGGGGCCCTCACGACGCAAGTGATTGTATTGTAACGGGTAGCGATAGCGAGAGGGGACGTCGTAAGACGTTCAGCGCTCAAACATGGCTATCGACTCCCGATTGAACCCAAAAGGAAACACTGTCATGGCGAACATCGTTAACCGTCGCGCACATTATGACTACGCGATCGAAGATCGGTTCGAGGCAGGTATTGTCTTACGGGGTTGGGAAGTCAAAAGCGTTCGGGCGGGACGCACCAACATTAATCTCGCCTACGTCATGGTTCGTCAAGGGGAACTCTTTCTCTGTAACGCTAACCTGACGCCCGCTGACCAAGTGTGTACGCACGAAACGTTGGAAACCAACCGTCCTCGTAAACTCTTGATGCATAAGCGCGAAATTATGCGTCTGATTGGCAAAGTGGAACGGGCGGGCTATACGCTCGTCCCCTTAGATATCCACTTTACCAAGGGTCGAGTGAAAGTCAATATCGCCTTAGGCCGAGGGAAACGAGAGTTTGAAAAACGTGCCGACGAAAGTAAGAAAGAATGGAAACGCCAACAAGAGCGCATCATGAAAAAGGATTCGCATGGCCGTCACGTTCTGGATTAATGCTCGCGCCAACGTTTTTTAAACGTCACTTAACCCATTTAAAAAAGCCCGCTCAGACACAGACTGAAGCGGGCTTTTTACCTCTTGGCGGGTTAGCGCTCCGACGGGCGAATCGGTTCGACCATTTCGGCTTCTTGGCGTTGACGTCGGTTCGGGTCTAAGCCGCTTTCCAACTCACGCTGCAAGAGTTTCACCATCATGTAGCGGTTAATCACTTCACGGGCGTAGAGGATATAGCCCAAATAGAGTTCGCTCTTACGAAGCGAAACTTGCTCTTCCCCAATGTGGGTCATGAACTGGCGTTGCGCCTCTTCTAAGAAGGCCAACACACGACGGCATTCCCGGTTCGTGAAATTGGTGCGCAAACGCTCCAATTCCTGAGCCAAGCGTTCCGTCGTTTCCGCCATACTGCCCGTAAAGGGCGAGTGGCAGTTGGCCACATAGTTGTCCGCCACCCCCATTTGGTCACGTAACGCATGGCTCACTTCCTTCATGCTCGTAAAGGCACGGTAGTAGAAGTTACGCGCATCACGGTCCGACTTCGTCCCGTGCTCGCCTTCCAAGGCCATGTTGTAGTAAACCCCACGGGCCGTGGCCGTATCGTCGTAGAGCGCACCCGCTTGACTCTTGAGTTGCTTGAGGGCCATTTCGTCTTCTTTTAAGAAGGCCTTTAAGCCCGAGGCAAAAATCGTCAACGTCGTCTTGAGGTTATGGTCCACCGAGCTCGTTAAGAGCTGACGCACGCTCTGTTTGTCGCCCTTAGCCACCATCTTACTGGTGACTTCTTCGTCGGACTCTTTGTGGAAAAAGTTCGTTTTCACCACAAAGACGAGCGCAACGAGCATCATCACCACGATAAAGCCCTTACCTAACCAAATAAAGAGCGAGCAGAAGATCGCACAGGCGCTAAACGCCGTAAAGGCGGTCATAAACCAGCCACTGATAACCGTTAAAACGCCCGAGATACGATAGACCGCACTTTCACGGTCCCACGCGCCATCGGCTAACGAGGAGCCCATCGCCACCATGAACGTTACGTACGTGGTCGACAAGGGGAGTTTTAAGCTCGTTGCCGAGGCAATCAGCCCCGCGGCGAGCACCAAATTCACCGACGCACGGATCGCGTCAAAGGGGAGCGGAATCTCGTCGGGCTGCATCTTCTTGGGCTCAAACCGCTTACCCAACTCCGCAAACACGCCCGCCGGAATAATCTGGTGCAGGATTTCATTCACGCGAATCGCACTACGCACACAAATACGCGCAGGCAACGAGGAACCAAACTGTTCTTTCCCCCCACGGGTCGCGGACGCTAGGCTAATCGAGGTGCGAATCACGCGGTGGGCTTTTTTCGAGAACCAGAGCGTCAAGACCATCACAATGCCAGAGCCCAATAAGTAAATCGTGGGCGTCGTGGTCTGTTCGCGTAGCCCCTCCATCGTAAAGGTCGCAGCATCGGCCCCAGCTTGTGCACTAAAGATATGGAAGCTTTCTAAGGCAGCCAAGGGGACCCCGACGAAGTTCACCAAGTCGTTGCCCGCAAAGGCAAACGCCAGGGCAAAGGTGCCGGCCAAAATGATGAGCGGGAAAATGTTGAGGCGCAATGCGAGAATCCCGATTTGTGCTAAGACAAAGACGATCACAAAGCACGAGAGCAACAACATCGAGGAATGCCCATTCACCCATTCAATGGCGTCAGCGGACATGAAGCTCGCGCCTTTGAGGCCCTTTAAAACGAGGAAGTAGAAAATCGCTGAGAACGACACCCCAGCAAAGAGGCCACCGAGACACTTGTAATAGCGCTCAAAGTGGAACGTGAAGACAACGCGGAAGAGATATTGAACGATAAGTCCGGAGATAAACGCCACGACCACGGAGACCAAAATCGCCATAATCATCGCGAGGGCTTTTCCGGAATTGATGTAAAGCCCTAAGTCCGTAAAGGGAGCACCCGTTGACCACACTTTATAGCAGGCCATGGCCGTGGCGCCCCCAAGGAGTTCGAAGACGATACTTACCGTGGTTGACGTCGGTAGCCCCAAGGAGTTGAACGTATTGAGCAGTAACACGTCCGTGACCATCACCGCGGTAAAGACCACAATCACTTCTTTAAACGTGAAGTATTCGGGTCGCAGTACACCGGTTTTGGCTACCTCCATCATTCCCGAGGAGAAGGTCGCCCCGAGAAGAACCGCCAAACTGGCAACGGTCATAATGACTTTAAAGGAAGCGGCGCGACTACCCACCGCAGAATTGAGAAAGTTCACCGCGTCGTTAGAAACGCCGACAAACAAGTCGATAATGGCAAGCGCTCCTAAGAGCGTCAGAACAACAAGAATAAAAGTGTCCATAAGGCTTGGGGCAGATGTGAGCGTGTGCACCCCTAATCACAGCAGACTAGGTAAACATCGGGGGAGATGGGTACGAGACACATCACATCTCATAGTGGAATCGTAACGCCCCCATTCTATCAGCTGAACAACAAAAATATAGGGAGAATGTCGTAATTTCACCGTCGACATTCTCCCCTTTTTATGGGATTTTTTGCGGATTTTAATCCTTCAGATTTTTTGATACTTAATCAAAATTGGCTTCTTTTCCGTGAGTCGTGACTTCCACCGCGGGACGTTTGGCCCACAGGTAAATCGCAATCGGCAGTAACACCATCCCTGAGAGGAAAATCACCCACTTGAGCGGTAACACCGCGCCAATCGCGCCCCCCAGAATCGGGCCAATCACGTTACCGACTTGTTGCGCCGTGTAGGAGAGCCCAAAGATACGACCACGGTCCTCGGGGTTTGTGCTCATCGTTAAGATGGAGTTGATCATCGGGAAGACCCCTGCAAAGGCTAAGCCCCCAATGAAGCGCCACGTAGCAAAGCCGTATAACCCTTCGGGGATCGCTTGCATCATATCAAAGAGCGCGGCCGCAAACAGCGCGGAGTAGAGTGCAGGACGAAAACCGATTTTTTCGGAGACGACACCCCAAATCGGCGCCGCCACCACGCCCGAAATCCCTACGACCGAGAACACAATCCCTGTCACCAACACAATGTCACCCGCATGCCCCGAGAGTTCCCCGATATACATCGGCATAATCGGTTGCACGAGGAGCAAACTCAACTGTGCCACGGCCGCTGCTAACAACATACGGCGCACCACCGGGTTTTGGGTGAGTTTTGTTTTGGGTTTATCGCTTTCGATCTTTTTGGCCTTAGGCTTTTTGGGCTCTTTAATATAGACCATCAAAATAATGGTGATGAGAAAGAGGAACGCTGCACCCAAGAAAAACGTCATACGCATCCCGAACCAATGCGCTAAGAGTCCGCCAGCGAGCGGGCCCAACACGCCCCCGGCCGTCATCGCGCCCTGCATCATCCCCATACAAAAGCCGACTTTTTTCTGCGGCGCATAGCTCGTCATGAGAGCGAGAATCGCGGGCCAAAGTCCCGCAGCAAACCCTTGGAAGGCACGCATCGCTAAGAGTTGCCATTCGTTTTGTACGATCCCCCCTAAACCGTAGGAGACCGACAACAA
Organism: uncultured Sutterella sp.; assembly: GCA_905192805.1. GTDB lineage: Bacteria > Pseudomonadota > Gammaproteobacteria > Burkholderiales > Burkholderiaceae_F > Sutterella. The sequence goes on from CAJJMF010000009.1 coordinate 17,498, forward strand.
AATGGCAGCACGTACGGCCATTAATTTGCGGGAACGCTTATCGGCAATCGCCCCCCAGATGGGCGCCATGATGCCGGAAATCAAGAAACTGATGGAAAAGATTAAACCACTCCAGAATTTGGCCTGATCCGCGGCCACATGGAGTTCATCGGTCAGATAGACCGGTAAGAATGGGATCAACATGGTGTAGCTCACCGACATCAACACGGCACTGGCCGTCAGAATCGTGAGCACCGCTTGCCAGGGCTGACCAGGGGGTGCAGTTGGGTCCTCAACCGCCGGATTTTGTACGGTTTTTTCTTCTTCTTTCGTCATAACACACTCATCACTCACAAACAACAACGCTAGCGCTCACAAGGGTTGGGCTTGTGAACGCATTCTTTCTTATTAGGGAAAACCCTATTATTGTAACATTGAGTTATGAACAAGAGTTCAGAAGTGGCGAACTTTTTATCGGTTCTCGTCTAGGCGTTTTCCCGATACCTCAAGGTGTTGATTTGGCAGCCGAAGCAAGAAAAAAGGGAAGTCTAAGTACTCAACACTTAAACTTCCCTTCAAAATGGGTCGAGCTCTTAAGGTATTGCGCTTTAAGAGCGACCTGAGAGTCCTCGTACGTTAAAGTAGTCCCCCGACATATTTAACGTGGGTGCTCTCATGGCAACACCATGACGCCAAACACCACTTACATTCCCCAATAGCAGTGTTTGATGGGTTGCTGCGAACGACTCTGCCAGATTCCGTCCGCACGGATGAGACTTACTTTGATGCTCATTCGATACCTCTAATTGTAGGGAATATCGTACCTTTATGCTTAATACCAAAGGAGTATCTTGGGTCTAACTCACAAGTTTTTGACTTAGATAAAAGAATTTCACTTCCTTAACCATAGGTTAAGTTCGATTTAACCACCCAAACCCTCCGTCGGGCGGTAGCGAAGTCGTTTTCGTGAGGATAGGCGACGTTGGCTTACGGCGTGGGCGGGGAATATTCCGGCACTAACCGCTCAGGGAAAAGCCGTTCGACGAGCTGACGAATCAAGAGCCCTGCGTCTAACTTATCCGTGGGAGCGCCAAGGCGTGTGGGCATTTGATAGCGGTTATGGTTACCCATCCCCACCCAGTAGGTTTCCCCCGTTTTTAAGTCGCGGTAAAAAAGACTCATGCCTTTGACGCCTAGGGCCACCGTTTGCCCATCTTCGACGCTAAAGCGGACAACGATGCGGCAGGCATTGGTCTTAATGTCGTCTTCAGTCGCAATGAGTTGCGGCGTGAGCCCACGATCTTTCATTGCGTTAAGTAGCATCACGTCTAGCGTTGGGGAGTGTCCCCCTTCGGGCAGCACACAGGGGGATTCATACACGCGGTAGGCATTGGCGTAAGCGTTCGTGTCGTTGGGCGTAAACCACGAGCAAGCGCTCAGAGCCCCCACCAGTCCCACAAGACTCGTGAGCCAAAGCGCTCGACGTAAAGTAAACCGTTCAGTAAGCATCGTGATCGTCGTCCTTTTTTGTCCAACCTGCTTTAGGCAGTTTAACGCCTTTTTCTGGCAGGAGTGAAAAAAAATCCTTGCCTTTGAGGCTGCCCTAAATGAGATTCTCTCGTTCGCCCCAGACTCCTTAGGCTCAAAATTCGCTAAAATCGTAGGCTCACTACTATGGGTGAAGCCCTCCGTTCGCTTCACCACTAACTGAACACCGTTTATGGCTCGCAAAGAACTTTTGGCCCTGTATTCGCCGCTTCCCGTTATTTTGCTTTCGTTTGTTTTTACCCCGATTTTTGGTGCCTATTTACAAGCCCAAAATTGGGACACGTTACGCGATTTACCTGCGGCACGGCACTCGCGCCAATGGATTCGAACCTGTATTTGGCTCGTGATCCTCTATATTGGTATGCAAGTGGTCTTTGTGGACGAACCCTTGATGCGTTATGCGGGCATCTACTTTGCCCTCGTGATGTGGGTGGTCTGGTTTGTGAGTTCGGGACGTCACCAGTGGAAAGTCATTAAAGCCCTGGACCCGAGCAAGTGGGAGAAAAAGCCCTTAGGCCGTCCCTTAGTGGTCGCGGGGCTCTTTTGGGTGCTCTATGTGATGACCACCGTCTCGATTGGTCTCGCGATGTCGCTCTTTGGTTTCTCCTCGCCCGTGACCCCGAGTCAACCCGACGCCGTCATCATTAAGCGTGATCCCACCTCTGGTAAGAGTACGGTTGAACCGACGACGCCCACGCCTGCCAATGCACTTCCTTCGGGTTCCACACGTCCCTAATCGGGTGCTTTTGTAGGAAGTCTCCGAAGTGCCTCGCATTCCTGACGCTCGCTTTCCCTTACCCGAAAAGCCCATCACCACGCATAGCGTGGTGGATTTGCTCGGTGGGGTCGTTCATAAACGCCCGCCCACGGGGGAAGAAGCACTGGCTCACCTTAATCGCTTAGAAAGCCTTGCGCGTCACGGCAATCTCGACGCACGCGTGGAATTGGCCTATCACCACCTGCACAATGCGGGTCAACAAAGTAACACCAATCGCACCATCATGCGCCTTGTGCGCCCTGCTGCCGAAGCCGAGCATGTGGAAGGGATGTATTTAATGGGGTTACTGATGTTGCGTGGTCAGGGGTGCCCTCAAAATTTGGAGGATGGAGCCCGCCTTATCGAAAAGGCCGCCTTTCAGGGCCATTTAGAAGCGCAAAAACTTTTAGCGCGACTCTATACCCAAGGCTGGGGGCGAGACCAAAACCAAAGTCAGGCCCTTTACTGGTACCGCCTGGCCGCAGGGCAAGATGACCAAGAGGCACTACGCGAAACGGGACTTTACTATCTCTACGGGATTGGTTGCCCGGCTGATGAGCAAAAAGGCGCGGGCTACTTAGAACGCGCCGCCCGCCTCGGGGACAGTTTTGCTCAGTACGAACTCTACAAATACTTCCGCAAGCAACCCACGGACGAAGACAAAGCTCAAGCACAATTCTGGCTCAATGAGTCGGCCCTCGCCGGGGACCTAGACGCTCAGTTTCGCCAGGGACTACAGTGTTGGTCGGGACAAGGAGGGAAATCGGTCAATCTGCGTGAAGCCCTCCGCTGGACCTGCCGAGCCGCCGAAGGCGGTAATATTCAAGCCGTCACCACGCTAGCAGGCTTTTTTGTCGCGGGCAACATTTTGCCCGTGAATCTCAATTCGGCCTATATGCTGGCGCTCTTTGCGGAGCGTCAAGGCAACGCCACCGCTCAGATGACGCGCCAGAGTTTAGAGTCCATGCTCACCTACCGCGCCAAGCGCCGTTGCATTAGTAGCCTAAAACATTTTTCGGAAGTGAAGCCCTTAGTCGAAGCGCTCATCCCACGGGATCAACGCTAAAACGATACGGGAATCGCTCATTCAAGCACAATAAAAAAAGAGCTAGAACCACTGGATTGAATGGCGCTAGCTCATATATCACTTTGGAGGTACACCCCTTATGAGGGAGTGAGAGCCTCCAGCTATGTCTCTGTTAGTTATTATTGCCTGATATTTCCTAGAATAACAACCAGTATTTTTAGCTTAATTGTAAATTCTCTGTAACAAATAGGATAAACCCCACGTTACGTGGTTATTTATATACCCATTTAGTAGTACAGTAAAAACCACGAACTCAAGCTTTTTGTCTCTCAAGTGTGGCATTTTTTGGCTATAATGCACCAAAAAAGTGCAAATCCCTTAGTTCGGTCAATGACCGTTGATTTTCCTAAGGGTTAATGCCCACATTACAAGGACTGCTGGGCTCGTTACAATACCTGTATATTAGGCTTGGTGTTATTGTCATCAAAGCCAACGTCTTCCCCTCAGACTCCTCTCGTTTGGGAGCCTGCTGGTACGGGACGGATAATAAAATCTTCTGAAGCAGAAGCACCTGAGCGGCTGACTCAAGAAGATACAAAAAACGCTGAGGCTGTTTGGGCTACCTCAACGTTTGGCACGACAGTGTGCCTTGGCTTATTCAGAGTAAATGCGCACTGTTATAAGCCACCACTTTTTCAAAAGTTGTCTTACTGAGTGTTCTAATCAGTAAGATTATTCGGAGCAACCTATGAACAGACTAGAACTCGTTGAAAAGGTAAGCGAGAAAAACGGCATTTCTAAGGCCGAAGCCGACCGCATTGTGGTCACGGTATTTGAAGAAATTATGACCGCCGTCACGCGTGGAGAACCCGTAACTCTGATTGGTTTTGGTACATTCCGTGCCGTGGACTGTGCCCCGCGTACAGGTCGTAACCCCACGACGGGTGAAGCCATCCAAATCCCTTCGATGCGCAAGCCTCGCTTTATCGCTGGTTCTTATTTCAAAGATATTGTGAATGAAACAGCGAATGCTGAAGGTGGCAAAGCGGGTTAATGGCAGCTAACGCCTCAACCTGAGCTTTAAAACCCTCGCGGAAGAGCCCTCGATTGCACGATTTTGCAACGAGGGTTTGTTTTTTTGGGACATGGCAAACCAAGTGCGAGGTTTGTTGTAGCCGTTTAGCGAAAAACGTTTGTTAAGATAGAGTAGCTTTTTGGCCTAATCCTTCTAGGAGCGTTTGCGATGACCCCCTCCTCCTCGAGCACCGCCCATCTCCTCTTTCCACGACGAGAAACCCTGTTTGAACAAGTGAGTCGTGCTCTCAGTAATCAAATCCACGCCGGGCGTTGGAAGCCTGGCGAACTGCTCCCTAATGAAATCGAATTAGCCACCGAATTTCAGGTGGCCCAAGGCACGATGCGCCGAGCGCTCAAACTCTTAGTCGACTCGGGGTTACTGATTCGTCAACAAGGGCGAGGGACCTTTGTCGCGGAATTTCGTCATAACGAAGACATTGTTTATAAGCGCTACATTCGTCTAGTTCCCGATACCCCCAGTCGGACGATTTAGTCTCCACGTCAAGCGACTTACTCACCTTCGAAACGATTCCCGCACCAGAAGCCACTCGTCAAGTGTTAGCACTGGAGCCGGGCGCCGAGGTCATCCATACGATTCGCTGTCTCAAATCACGCGGGCGTCTTGTCACATACGATGAAATGTGGGCTAACGCCGCCATCTTTCATCGGTTAACCGACCACAACCTCATGCACCACGAAGAAAAAATGCTCTACTCGTTTTATCAGAGTGCCTGTGGAGTCACGATTACCCGTTCGGAAGAAACGCTCAAGGCGGTGCTCATGCCCGAGACGCTCTGCAACGCCCTCGCGCTGACGCCCCCCCATTCCGGTGATGGAGGTGCGACGCCTTGCCTTTACGTTTAACGAGCAACCCGTGGAATACCACCGTCAGCTCTCGCTCACCGATCGCTATCACTATCGCGTCGGCTAAAACGCATCAGGGTGCCCCTAGGGCACCCTGATCATTTGGTCATGAACGCACTGACGCGCTAGGACTTCCGATTAGAAGTACTTCGTCACGCCCGTGATGATGTTAAAGCTCTTATCCGTTAACACCTGATTGCCCTTGACACGGTCCCACTGCGAGTAAGCCCCACCGATATAAATATCGACCGTCTTGGAAGGACGATAGAGGTACTTGGTGGCAATGCCAATCGACTGCCCATCAAAGCTCACGCTCTTGGCAGGATTATTTTGCGTGTAGTCACGCCAGTACACCATCGTCTGCCAGGACGAAAGACCAAACCAGACTTGGGCGCCAGCATAAATCCCGTAGCCCTTTAAGTTGGTTGCACGGTCATTCGTACCCATGCCGTCGATCTTTTCGACGCCATCGAAGTACTGCGTTTGCACATAGTACTGGACATCGTTCACACGATAGCTGCCGCCCAACGTGAACACTTGACGGTCTTTTTCGGCCCCGACGGTGCTGTCATGACCCCAGGTAGACGCTTCGTAAACACCAACGAGGTTGAAGCCGCCGACGTTATAACGCACCCCAGCGCCCCAGTAGCGGTTCGCACTCGCTTCACCTTCGGAGCCCAAGTCTTTCGTCGAAAGGGCATCGGTCTTGAGCGCATGCTGCAAGGTGACTTGCACGCCCGAGAGCGTCGGCGAACGGTACGTCACGACGTTATCCATACGGGAAGACTTGACTGGGGCAACGGCCGTGCCAAAGGTTCCACCCCCAAAGGCATCCATAAAGAATTGCAAATCGTACGCGCCAGAACCGGAGTTAATCCCAGCAATACGACCCACGGCCACTTCCCCAAACTGGCGATGGGTTAAGCCCACCTGGGCTCCCCCTTCAAATAAACGGTTTCCTTTCAGTTCCCCGGTGTCCGAGCCAAAACGGCTTTCCAAACGGAAGCCCACGCTCAAATCAGGGTTAATTTTCTCACTGCCACGAATCCCCCAGCGCGAAGCGGTATTGAGTCCGCTTTCTAACCCGTACGAGTCGCTCTTTTCGGAGTCGCCAAAATAGTTTTGATACACGAGGCCCGTATCCACACGGCCATAGATCGACACATCGGCGGCTTGGGATACACCGGAAAGGGCTGCAAGCGCGCCCAAGAGCGCGAGGACAGAGAGTTTTTGTTGAATCATGTTGAGGTCTCCAATGATGTCACAGGGTTTTATAAGAAGAAATAAGCGCCTAAGAGTAAGACAAGCATGACTGGGATCGTGCGCTTAACGATATCCATCGGGCTCACGGCAGCAATACCTGCCACCAAAATCAACCCACCAGCCAATGGCGAACTCAAACGCCCCAAAGCGCCTGAGACGACAGCCAAGTAACCGAGCGAAGGAATCGTCATACCGAATTGCGTGGCATGCGGCGTCACGGCTTCGTTGAAGGCAAACGCGGCCGCGTCACCCGAACCCGTTAAGAGCCCCATTAAGTAGGGACCAAATGCCCCACCCGCACGCGCCAATTCGTTGGCCGAGGTCAAAGTCTTCACCAGTAAGTCCACCACACCGGCGGCTTTAAGACCCGCAGCAAACACGTCCGCGGCAATGATGATGCCGAGAATGTCCGCGTAGCCCTTGCCCATCCCGTTAAAGAATTCTTTCGTGACCTTCGCCGGATTGGTGCGCGTCACCGCGATCGCGTAAACCGTCCCAATGATCATGGCGGTAGCCACACTCATTTTCATCGAGGTGAAAAGCGAGACATAGAGCAAAATGAAAATCGGAACCAACGGAGCCAACGCGTAGAGAATATTGACGCGCTCTGGCAAATTGTTCGCCAAGGTCGTAGCTTGTTCCACCGTCGCTTCACCGGGTTGCGACTTCCTATAGTCGCGATAAATAAAGCACACTAAGGTAATCCCAATGATCGTGGCAATGCTAAAGCCCAGTAATGCGGGACTCACGTGACGAATCAATTCCATCACTTCCATATTGGCCATCTTGGCAATAACGCCACCAAGTGCACATCGCATTTTGTGGGCGACACACTCGCCGCAAACCCCATGGCCGAACAGATGGCGATGATCAGGGCACTGTTGGTCATCGACTTGTCGAACTGCTGGAATGAAACCATTGGTTGTAAGGAGGCAATCGCCATGACAATGCA
>CAJJMF010000010.1 GCA_905192805.1 uncultured Sutterella sp.
GTAGACGATCAGGAAGGCGGTGAAGCCATAAAAGAAATGAAGGCATGGCAACGACACATGAAGAGGCAAAAGCGTTAGCGGTGAGTGGTGATATTCACTATGAGCCTTGCCATCACTATCAAACTGTCGGCCCTATGACAGGTTTAACCACGTCTTCTATGCCTGTATGGGTTATCGAGGATAAAGTTACTGGACAGCGCTCTTTTGTGAATGTGAGCGAAGGTCAGGGGGTTGGGTTACGTTTTGGTGAGTATAGCGAGAAGACCATTGCAAAACTGCATTGGATCAAAGACGTCTTTATGCCCATTTTTCAAACCATCTTGCGTCAAGAGGGCCCCGTCGATTTGGCTCCGATTATGGCACAGGGGTTGGCCATGGGGGACGAGTTACATATGCGTAACCTCGCGACGACGTCTTTGATTCTGAAAAAATTTGCCCCAGCGATTGGGAAGTGGGGCGATAAACACACCGCCGATATTCTACGGTTTATCGGGGTCGGTAACGACCAGTTCTTTTTGAATTTGGCCATGGGAGCGAATAAGCTGGCAGCCGATCTGGCCGACGGTATCAAAGGTTCGACCATTGTCACGGCGATAGCCCGTAACGGTGTGGAAGTGGGTATCCGCATTAGTGGACTGAAAGGTCGCTGGTTTACCGCCCCCGCGCCTATGATCGACGGCCTTTATTTTCCAGGGTTTACCGAAAAAGATGCGTGTCCCGATTTAGGCGATAGCGCCATTATGGAAACGGGGGGATTCGGTGGATGCGCCATGATCGCTTCACCGGCTATTGTCAAGTTCTTGGGACAAGAGAGTGTAGAGGTGGCTCATAAAACCACACGAAACGCTTATAAGATTGCCTCTGGAACCAACGACAAATATCAAATTCCCATTTATGACTTTAAAGGGATTCCTTTGGCGCTCGATGCCATGAAAATTGTGGAGACAGGCTTAACGCCCGTGCTCAACACAGCCATCGCCTCAAATAAGGCGGGACAAGGCATGGTGGGGGCCGGGATGTCGGTCACGCCGATCAAACCCTTTGAAGATGCCCTGATTGCGCTCGCACACGAATTGGAGATTGAGGCATGTTAAAAAATATTGTGATTGAGAATCGCTACTACGATTCGGCAACATTGATGTTGTTAACCAATCAGGTGAAGAACGAATTAAAGCTTTCAACGAGTGACATTGCCATCATGATGGCCACTGAGCTTAACAAGCGCCTGATGCAAGAGTCGGCGTTATTGACGGACGTGGGTGAAAAAGCCCATCCAGGGGATATGATCGTCGCGATCCGCTCCGAACGCTCGGATGAGGAGATTTTGGCGTTGATCACGCGGTTTTTACAAAAACGATCCAACCCAAGTTCTGCGACGCAGGAGGAAATCACCTCGGTTAATGATGCCCTACACGCCTATCCTGAGAGCAATTTTGCCGTGGTCAGTTTACCTGGGATTTACGCGGTGCGCGAAACCCGAAAACTGATCAACGCAGGTAAGCATGTGTTGCTCTTTAGTGACAACATCTCCATCGAAGATGAAGTCAGTTTGAAAGAATTGGCTTTATCGAAAGATGTGCTCATGATGGGACCCGATTGCGGAACGGCCATTATCAATGGGGTTGGCTTAGGATTTGCGAATTTGGTTCGCCCAGGACGAATCGGTATTGTTGCAGCGTCAGGAACCGGTTTGCAAGAGGTGGCCACGTTAATCTCGAACGCTGGAGGTGGCATATCGCAAGCCTTTGGGACGGGAGGCCGTGATATCAAAGATAAAGTAGGTGGGTTGATGATGCTCTATGCCATTGACTTACTTGAAAAAGATGATCAGACGGACGTCATTGTCGTGGTATCGAAACCGCCCGAATCGGGAGTCCTTCAGAAGTTGATTAAACGCATTGCCGAGTTGAGTAAACCGGTGGTAGCGTGTTTTTTGGGAGCTGATCGAGCGGTGTTTGAGGGGACAAACATTCACCCAGCTCGCACGCTGAGTGAGGCAGCTACTTGTGCGTTATCGCTCATCGGGAAGGATGTGCAAGCCCTCTTCCTGGCCGAGTTACCCGAAGAAAGGCGAGCGACGTGCAATCCCGACGGAAAGATTCGCGCGATTTATTGTGGCGGGACGTTGGCCTATGAAACCCTGCTGATGCTCCAGTCACACGGCTTAACGGTGTATTCCAATTTGGCAAAAGGAGCCTATCATCTCAGCCATAAAGATTCGAGCCAAGAGCATTCCGTACTCGATATGGGCGAGGATGAGTTTACGCTGGGTAAACCCCATCCCATGATTGATCCTACGGCGCGCTCGGAGCGGTTACGCCAAGAGGCTCTGGATCCACAAGTCTCTATCTTAATGGCCGATGTGGAACTCGGTTATGGATCCCATGATCAAGCTGCCGACATTTTGGCAGACGATGTGAAGGCGATTTTGGCCAAGCGTCCCGATCTTACTGTGATTGCCATTATTTGCGGTGCGCAGGATGATTACCAAGGATACGCTCAGAAAAAAGCGTTATTACAGTCCGCTGGTGCTTTGGTTCCGTTTTCAAATGCACAAGGGGTGCAGTATGCCCTCAAATTACTCGGAAAATAGGGAGGGATGATGTCTATCTTAGAAGTGAAAGAATTGAAAGTGCTCAATGTGGGACTCGAGTCATTCAAAGAAGCGTTGGAAAAGCAAAACGTTTCGGTCGTTCAAGTGAATTGGAAGCCCGAAGCGGGAGGCAATGTCAAGCTTCTCGCGATTATCGATAAATTGCGGGAATTGGACATTCACTAATCCCTGATTAAGCCCTGAATTGGCGCCCCCGATTCGGGGCTTTTTCGATCGGTTAACGCAGCCTAGGCCCACGACAGAAAGTTTGCCGTCACCGTAGTCTGTCGCCTGCCGAGGCGACGCTTTTAGACGGGTACGTTGACAGGATCGTCAGGGGTGAGCCGTTCCATCACTAGAGCGAGCACGCGCTGATGTGCACTAGAGGTAAGGAGGTGGTTCTGATGACGATGAGCGTTGCCATGAGGCGGAAACTGGGCTTTTGGGATGGGTCCAGTCGGATGGCGTAAAGTTGGGTGTCAAGCGCACTGGCGTTGATGATGAAGGCGAATCCAATGGGTAAGGCTTCCTTCGTGTGGTGAACCTCTGGCTCCCAGCCACCAACCGACAACGGCTTTTGTACCACTAACGACAGGGTTGTGGGTGAGCTCAAGGAGGATGCTTGGCTACAGGTGGGGATGAGATGGCGAGAAACCTCTCCCGATCCAGTGTGAGACCTTACGCATAGGGGAAAACCTCGGTTGAGAGGCAGTTCTCTATGCGCATGCTTGTCACGTCTAGGGCGTAATCGATTCCGTTGTGTTGTCTTTATAGAAGGTTAACAAGAGGAAAAACGAAACGACAAGGAGTAGCGCGCTGAGATAAAAACTGCCCGCAAGGCTGCCGGTCACCATCTGAATATAGCCACCAACACTGGGGGCGATGACAGAACTCAAAAGACCAACACAATTAAAAATGGAGAGCGTAGTACTTAAACTCGGGCAGGCGTTCGTTTTGGCCACGGCAATAATGAGGAGGGGATCCAAGGCCATTTTCCCAAAAACGCCGTAGGCAATGATGGCGGCAAAGAGGATGACAGGAGCGCGTGTTAAGGTGATCGCGAGGAGTGCGATGGCTGCGCAGGCTAAAAGCACGAGCATCATGGGTTTATTGACTTTATAGCGATCCACAATGCGTGCAAAGAGCAGTGAGGAGGCAAATGAGACCACCGAAATTAAGCTCATGGCGGTGGCTACCCACCCTGCAGAGAGGGCTTTTTCATCCAGTAAGTAGAGTTGGAGCCAGGTGAGTAAGTTAAAAAATGCATAGAGGGAACAAAAGGATACGAAGAAGATGATCAAAAGGGGGCGGTTTAAGTGAAAACGAATCGGCGTTTGCACGTGGGGGACGCTAGGCATCGTGCGTGTGAGAAGATACGCTAGGAGCAGAGCTCCGATGACGACCACGATGTAGAGCCAGCGATAACTCAAGCCTTGTCCAACGATGGCTAACGGTAACGTGGTTCCTAATACAATGCCCAAGGACATTCCACTGTTAATCAGTGTTGTGGCAAAGACCTTATGTTTGAGCGGAATCGTTTTACTGGTAAGGGCGAACAATGGGCCATAATAGAGTCCCTCAAAAGCGCCGGCTAAAAATCGTAGCACTAAAAAAAGAACGAACGACTCTAGCCCCGCATTGAGTAAGCTAATGATGGCGAGGCCTAAAAAGGTGATATATATAACCTTATTTGAGCCTAATTTTTCGCCCAGAATTCCCCCGGGAATTTGCAATAGGGTATAGCCGAGGAAAAACAAACTGAATACGTTACCTAACGCACTGCTGTTGAGTTGGTAATCGTTGGCAAGCGTACTCAAAATAGGCGTAAACATCATTCGATCAAAGTAAATGAGCGCCCATCCAAGACTAAAAAGGATCGAAAGGGTTAACCAGGAAAAAGGATTTTTCTGCATCACAACGTGAGGGGATAATTCATCGAACGTCTTACTTTAGAACGTCAGGATGGGCTCGTTGTGGGGAAACGCGAAAAACCCTCTCGGCACCGAAAACTTTTGACGATGGCATAACTATTATTAAATTTTTCTCAAAGACGGACGATTGAACCACAGGGTTTCGGTGTTTTGCCAGTGCCATGGGGCCATCGCGCATGGCTGGCAACGATTTTAAAAAAACTTCGAATAATACCCTCCGATCGCGCTATGGATTCCTTAATGAGGTTAATGATTAAATGAAAGGCAAGGTGTAGGCTCTTTTAGAGGCCTGACACCGAAATAGATGGGTGACGCTTAATTAAGAGGTGCACATGATACAGGCCTTTATCATTAAAGGAAGCTTTCAAGATTCGGTCAGTTTGATGCTCGTATCACGTCAGCTGTCGAAAGCCAACGATGTCCGCCGTGTGTCAGTAATGATGGGAACGCCGGCGAATAAAGGGGTATTTAAAGAAACAGGACTATGGAGTGAGGTATTCGAGCAGGCAGGACCCAATGATATCTGTGTGGCCATGGAGACGGAGTCAGACGATCAGCAGTTGGTTGAAACCATGCGACAACGTCTTTTTGAGGCCATTGATCAGCTCTCACAGGGGCGGAAAAAATCGGGTTACGCGGTTGTCCATACCTTAGAGCGGGCTATGAAAAAACTTCCTGAAGCGTCGGTGGCTTTAGTGAGCGTTGCTGGTCTGTATGCGGGTGACGTGGCCAACGCACTGCTTGAGTCGGGTAAGCATGTGATGCTCTTTTCCGATAACGTTCCTCTTGAGACAGAGAAAAAACTCAAGCAGTTTGCGCAACGTCGAAACCTGTTAGTGATGGGGCCAGATTGTGGCACTAGCATTCTTCATGGGGTTCCCTTGGCATTTGCTAATCGCATTCCCTCGGGACCAGTCGGTATTGTGGGGGCGTCGGGAACGGGGATTCAAGAGGTGACGTCACAACTGGCTAAACGTGGTATTGGGATTACTCATGCTCTCGGGTTAGGTGGTCGAGACCTTAAAGAGGAAGTAGGGGGGATCTCTGCCAAAGAAGCCTTGAGGCTTTTGGATAATGATGCTGACAGTAAAGTGGTGGTCTTTATTTCAAAGCCTCCGGCTGCGTCAGTGCGTGAACAATTGGATCGTTTGATGCATTCGATGTCCAAACCCGTAGTAGCCCTCTTTTTAGGGACTCACCCGGTTAAACGCCAAGACGGGAATGTTTACTACGCTTATACCCTAGAAGAGGCTGCCCAGCTGGCAACAGAGTTGGCGAACACCTTGACGTTAATCGAAAATTTACCGCCCGCGTCAGGGCAAGTTATCGGACTTTTTACGGGAGGGACGCTAGCCAATGAGACGGCTATGTTACTCGCGGAGCTCTATGGACTTGAGGAAAGCCCTGAACACGTGGATGGCATGATGTTGCAGCATCGACGAGCACAGGTCATTGACCTAGGCGATGATGTGTATACCCGAGGCCGTCCTCATCCGATGATTGACCCTAGCGTGCGAGGCGAACATATCGAAAGATTACCCGAATCGTGTGACCTTCTCTTGGTGGATATCGTTTTAGGGTATGGGGCGGTTTCGGATCCCGCGGGGGCTTTGGTGGAGAGTTTGAATGTCGTTCGCGCAGGGCGTCGCAACCCCCTCACCGTGATTGCGACGTTGACGGGCACCGCTGAGGATCCTCAGAACATCGAAGCGCAGAGAAAAAAGATGCAAGAGGCTGGGATTATTGTCGTCGAGAGTACCCGCCAGGCCGTGATGGCAGTGCAACTTTTACAGCGTCAAACCCCGCCAATTACGGTACAGACGTCAACGTTATTGCGTCAAGCGCCTGCCATTATCAATGTCGGTCTCAGGGCGTTCGCCGATGATCTCTTTGCCAATGGTGTGTCCTGTATTCAGGTCGATTGGGCACCTCCCTGTGGAGGGAATGAACATTTACAACGACTTTTATCGCTAATGAAATAATCTCACCCAGGAGAGAACCGTTATGTTGTATTCCGTTGATGAAGCGAATGAACGCGTGTTGGCTGTTTTGCGAGCGTCTCGGCCCCATTGGATTGATGTTGCCATAGCGGGAGAGCGAATCCCTGAACTCAATCAGGGGAAAACGTTACTCCATGCCGGCCCTCCTATTGAGTGGGCACGTATGACCGGACCCATGCAAGGGGCGGTCGTGGGAGCCGCTCTACTCGAAGGGTGGGCCAATAGTGACGAGGAGGCGAGAACGCAAGCCGAGCAAGGCGACATTCGGTTTATTCCTTGTCACGATGTGCATGCGGTAGGCCCGATGGGAGGGATTACCTCTGCGTCCATGCCGGTGATTGTCATGAAAGATGTGGTGCACGGAAATATTGCCTATTGCAACCTTAATGAAGGGATTGGTAAAGTGATGCGCTTTGGCGCATACGATGACGACGTTCTTGAGCGACATCGTTGGATGCGCTCAACCCTAGCCCCTATCTTGTCCGAGGCACTACAGCGTTTTGATCAGGGATTGGATATCACGCCCATCGTGGCTCAGGCGATTACGATGGGGGACGAATTCCATCAGCGTAACATTGCGGCGTCCGCATTGTTATTAAGAGCGCTTTCACCCAAGATGATTTCGACAGCGTTCCCGTTGGACGATATCCGTGAGGCATGTGATTTTTTGGCGAGAACCGACCAATTTTTCCTGAACGTCATGATGGCCTATTGTAAGTGTGTTATGGATGCAGGGGCTTCCGTCGGAGTCGGAACGATCGTGACAGCGATGGCGCGAAACGGCCGTGAATTTGGTATTCGCGTATCGGGGTTGGGGAATGAATGGTTTACGGCGCCCGTGAATGTTCCTCATGGTCTCTTTTTCACCGGGTACAGCCAAGAGGATGCTAACCCTGATATTGGGGATAGTGCGATCACAGAAACCTATGGCGTGGGCGGTTCTTCGATGGTGGCCTCCCCTGGAGTGACGCGCTTTTTGGGCGCAGGGGGGCTCGCGGATGCCATTCGTGTCAGCGAAGAAATGCATGAGATTTATGTGGCGAGTAATCCCGCTTTAGTGATCCCCAATTGGGATTTCCAAGGTGCCCCTTTAGGGTTAGATATCCGTAAGGTTGTCGAAACAGGGATTACCCCCACGATCAATACGGGCATTGCTCACCGTGAGGCAGGGGTTGGACAAGTGGGAGCAGGAACGGTAAAAGCGCCATTAGACTGTTTTACAAAAGCATTTTTACGGATGGCCGAGGTATTAGGGCTAGAGGCGTAAACGCATAGTGTGGGAAGGAAAGCGCGTCCAGCAAGAGGATACTGGACGCGCTTATACTATGTAGTCAATAGATCCCATGGAGTGTTTTATGCACGGTAGTAAAAAAGTCCCCAACTTTGATATGGAGGCCTTAAAAACTTTCTTCATTGTTGTGAAATGTCACAGTTTTAGCGAGGCAGCTGAACTCTTACATAAAACACCTGCGACCATTAGTTATCGCATCAAGGCTTTAGAAGATCAGGTAGGGATGCCACTTTTTCGACGTTCAACACGTACGGTTGAACTCTTGCCAGCGGGAGAGCACTTAATGGAGTTTGCTACCCAAATTTATGGCTTACTTCAAGAAATCCCTCGTAATCTTGAACAACTCAGTATTGGTGCGGAGTTACAGTTCACCATTACCGTCAATAACTTGCTCTATAGTGAAAAAACCATGGTGGAGTTGATACAACTCCTCCATGAAAAATTCCCTGTGACGCAGATTACCGTTGAACGTGCTGTGTATATGGGAGTGTGGGACTCGCTCATATCGAGAAGGGCGGATTTAGCGATCGGCGTACCTACGTGGCATCCCATTGCCAATGATATGGAAACGCATCCGCTCGGTGAGGTGCGGTGGGTTTTTGCGATTGCTCCCTCTCATCCGTTAGCCAGTAAAGACGGCGTACTGACAAATAATGATTTGTTGGCCTACCCCGCTATTAACATTCAGGATACGGCCGTCAACTTGGCCAAACGAACCGCTTGGCGACTGGTGGGACAAAAAGAAATTATTGTGCCCGATATAAGCACCAAGCTTGAATGTCATTTAAAAGGTTTAGGGGTTGGGTTTTTACCCGAAACACTCGCTAAACCTTATCTCAAGTCGGGTAGGTTATTGACCTGCCAAGTTGATCATCCTCGTAAGCCCTCTCCTATGGCTGTGGCTTGGCGTCAGGATTCTGACGGGGCGGTGAGACGCTTTATTGCGGATTTATTTGAACAAAGGCATCCCGTGGCTGAAAACTTTAAAGCGTTTTTACACCCTGCGACTTCTTAGCCTTCGTTCACATTACTAGGTACTAGGGTGAGGACGAGGAAGTCATACAGTAAGAACACTCTCAATGGGATGGGGGAGGGGCATTGATGCTTGCCCCTCCGACCTGATTGGGAAAACCGTTGGTTTACTTCATGGCGTTTTCACCCGCAATCCGACCAAAGACAATAATATCGGCGTAGGCGTTGGAACCAAGACGGTTCGAGCCATGGGTGCTCCCAGTGACTTCGCCAGCCGCCCAGAGCCCTGGAATGGGTTTTCCATCAACCCCAATAACCTCTGCCTTGGGATTAATCTTGAGCCCGCCCATGGTGTGATGTACGCTCGGCACTCCTCGGTAGATCCAGTAGGGTCCCGTCGAGAGATCGGTGAATTTGGCACGATAGTTAAAGTCCAGATCTTTCCCTGTACGGGCAAATTCGTTCACGCGAGCAATCGTTGCTTTCAAGTTGTCTACTGGGATCTTAAAGAACTGGGCGATGTCGTCGATCGTTTCGCCTTTGTGTAGCATCCCAGACTTGGTGAACACTTCCACTTCGTCTTGATGATGGGCGATAGCATGCGACTTCTCTTCAATGGCCTGATTGAAGATCGCATAGCAGTATTTACCTGTTTGCTCGAGGATGGCTTTACTGAGCACATCGCGACGGCCCAGTTCCTCAACAAAGCGCTTACCTTCTTGGTTGACAAGAATCGCCCCTTCAAAACGCGCGTCATCAATGAGTTCAATGGCACCCGAGACGGGGTCGCACATGGGATACGTTTGAATCTGATCCATATTGACGAGTTGAGCGCCCACAGCCTTAGCCATGGTAATCCCATCGCCCGTTGCGCTGGGCATATTGGTTGTCTTAAAGGCCGCACCATAGAAGGGATTGGCTTCAGAACGCATCGCCACGTTGGCTCCAAATCCGCCCGTCGTCAAAATCACCCCTTTTTTCGCCTTAAATGTGTAGGTCTTGTTGTCCATCGTGGCTTTGACTCCCACGATTCGACCCGACTCATCACGAATCAGCGTTTCCGCTTTCATGTTGGTAAAAATCGGGATATTGCGTTTTTGTGTGGCGGCGACAAATTTATTGATGAATTCGGTTCCGGTGGCGCCTTTGGGGATGAGTGAGCGTTTCACCGAGTGCCCACCGAAGAAAAAGAGCGAGTCCTGAAATTCCACCCCAATCTCATCACGGCACCAGAGGGCAGCAGGAAGTGCATTTTCGACCATCGTGCGTACGACGGCGGGGTCTCCTTTGTTGTCACCGCCTTTCATCGTGTCTTGGAAATGCAGTTCGACCGAGTCGCCCGTAATCCCGAGTTTCTGTTGTACCCAGTTATTGGCAGCAGCCATTTCAGCCCCAGAGACAAGCGAGTTACCACCCACGCTGGGCATCTTTTCCAATAGCGCCACTTTTCCACCGTGGTCATGGGCCGTAATGGCAGCCGAAAAACCTGCACCGCCTGCACCGATCACGACCACATCATAGGTGCTGACTTCGGGAATGGAAGGCGACTTCTTGACGACTGCGATAGGCCCCGCCAGGGTAACGTTCGCCAATTTGGCCGCTTCTTTCACCGCGGCTTTCAGGGCATTCGCGGAGAAGGTGGCTCCCGAGATATTGTCCACATCGGCGGAGTTTTGACGAATCATTGCGTCTTTCATTTCGGTAAAGACCTTGGCCGCTAAGACGGGATTTTCATTGCTCTTCACAATCTCGATAGCGGTGATTTTGCCCTCATCAAAGGTTACCTTCGCCACCAGCTCGCCGTGTTTACCGTCGCCGTGCCCTTCATAGGTTACGGGAGAGGCCATCAGTGGTGTGCTCATTAAAAGCAAAGTGATAGTCGATAGCATGAATCGTGAATGTCTCATAAATGTCTCCTCTGATGAGTCAAAAATTATTTTCACCATAGAAAAGATCTGCGAGGATCACTATTCGTATTAATCCGAATGGAGTAAATTGTCTACAGGTCGTAAACTAAAAAATTTGTTTGGGTCATTGTTAGTGCACGTGAACACGTTAAAAGCCATCAGGCACGGAGTTTGAAACTCTGTGTATTCACCCCTTAATCTTCGCTTGTGCTTACGTGCAACGGGTATCCCCATTGATGACACTGACGATTTCATGGACGCATAGATACCGTTTGACTATTCACCATGCCACTTACCCGTTCCTTTCGCTCTCAAGTTGCTTTGGCGCTTGTTCTCACTGCTTTGATACCGTTGGTGGTGCTCATTGGTTACCAGATGAGTTATCTCATTAAAGCCAAAGAGCAACAAGCCGAAGAGCAAAAGCATTTGACGACGCTTCTCGTCAGTGAGGTGAGACTGTTTGTCGAAATGCATCGCCGTGGGATTGAGGCCGCCGCCGCTCAGGTCACGCAAACGGGGCGTCGTGATAAAGCCACTTATGATGCGATTCTGGCGTCCTTGGAGCGTCAGTTCCCTGGCTTTATTAATCTCTACTTTGCGAATCGACACGGCATCACTCAGTCCTTTTACCCAGAATTCAATTCGCGTGGCGAATCCATGGTGGGTGTGGACTTTTCCTCTCGTTGGCACTTTCAGGCGCTACTACACAATCCCAAAACGTATATTTCGCCCGTTATGAAGGGAGTAGGGGGAACGGACAAGCGCCTTTGTACCATTGTTAGCCCGTTTTATGACTCACAGGGAAAGTTCGAAGGGTTCATCCTGGGGGCATTGAATTTGGAGAAGTTGCGTGGTCTGGTGCAAACAATGGTTCCGAAACATGCCTTGGTCTTTATTGTGGACCCGATTGGGCAGAGCGTATATTCTCCCACCTGGCAGCCAACGGCAAACCCCGAAAAGATTGCTCTGGATTTGGGCAATGTTAACCCCCTTTCGACCGACGCTCCCCAAAGTTTTATTCATTACTTGTCCGTAGCGGGCGAAGAGGTCTATACCACGGCACAAAAACTGGACAACCCCGAATGGACCGTCTACGTTAGCATCCCTAACTCGGTGCGAAATGCCAATTTTGGACAGTTGCTTTTTTCGGGTATTTTGTTTTTCACGATTACGATTGTTTTAACGTTTGCTCTCTCGAAGACCCTTGCCAATCGCCTCTCTGCTGCGATCGAAATACTAAGTAAGAAAGCGCTGAGGATTAAATCGCACGATATGGGCTCCTCGCGCCGATTACACCTTCCAGCACACTCCCCTCAGGAAACGTTGCAGCTGGAGGGGGTACTCAATGAAATGGGGGAAGCGATTGAAAATTCAAGGCTTCAATTACTCAAAATCAACGAAACCCTCGAAAACCGAGTGCAACGGCGAACAGCCTTTTTACGGGCGATTTTGACGAGTTTAACGGACCCATTTTGCATCGTGGATGAGGCAGGACGCATCATGCTCCCCAATCCCGCTTTTTTTACGATGCTGGGAGTGAAGCCGACAGAGACCTCGTTAAGTTCCGAAACTGTACTGGACGCACTCGCTCGTCAAGGACTGGTGGATAGCGAGGATCTGCGGGAGGTGTTACAAAAGCCTGGAGAAACCCTTCTCACGAATGAACGGGAAACGCAATACTGGTTGGTGACTTCGTTTGCGATTGAAACTGTTCACGAGGAGCCGTTAGCGGTTTCCGGTGAAGTTTTGGGCGTGCTTTTCCGGGATATTACCCAAGAGCGCAAATTGGATAACATGAAAAGCGCCTTGATTGCCATTGCTGCTCATGAATTTAAGAGTCCAGTCGCATCGCTCAAACTGTCGGCGGAAACCCTTGCACGACAAGATACACACTGGGATCCCGACGACGTTTCCGATATGATTGCCGGGATGTTGGAGGATACCGCCCGATTAGAGCGTTTAATCGCCGACTGGTTGGATGTATCGCGGATGGAGGCTGGTGATCTCGTATTGCACTATCAAACAGTTCTACCCAGCGATGTGGTGACGCAATGCGTGGGGTTACTGAGTAAAACGGAAACGTTTACCTTCTCACTCATTAATCAAGCCCCACACTGTCAACTCGTCGCCGACCGACAACGCATTCTACAAATTCTGCTGAATTTAATGACCAATGCGATTCGCTATTGCGATCGAGCGCCCGAGATCATCGTGACGATTACGGCCGATGACTCCTCGTGCTATTTTGTCGTTTCTGACAATGGAATCGGGATTGATGCCGAAGATCTTCCTCATATATTTGAGCGCTTCCATCAAGTCGAACGCGGATTAACACGCCGTGCAGGGGGCACGGGGTTAGGATTATCCATCGCGCGAGGGTTAGCGCTTGCCCATGGTGGAACGCTCACCGTCGAAAGTGTCGTAGGGAAAGGGAGTACATTTACCCTTCGTCTCCCTCTCAACCCCCCGCCATTGGTTCAAAGTTCGAAATAGGAGAGTGATGATGCAGTCAGGGGAAATCCTTGTTGTGGATGATGAGGCGAGAATTCGAAAATTACTGGCACTCAACTTAAAGTCACTGGGGTATCACGTGAGCACAGCGGTGGACGGCATAGCCGCCATCAAAGCCATTAATGAACTATCGTTTGATCTGATTTTGCTTGACCTGATGATGCCAAAGATGGACGGTTTTGCCGTTCTGGAACACATTCGTCATTCTTCGACGGTACCGGTGATTATTTTGACAGCCAAGGAAGGTGTAGCCGATAAAGTGAGAGGGTTTGAGCTGGGGGCAGACGATTATGTCGCTAAACCGTTTGCGCTCGAAGAGCTCTTTGCACGGGTGAAGGCTGTGTTGCGACGAGCAAAGCCTGATGATGTGAGTATGCCAGGGCAGATGTCAGTGCTGGAAAATGGGCCACTACAAATTCATTTGCTTGAGCGACGCGTCATGTGTTTTGGACAAGAGGTTCGTTTGAGTGTGAACGAGTTTAAACTCTTAACCTATATGATGCGTCACATTGATACCGTCATGGTTCATGAGCAGTTATTGGCTCATGTGTGGGGAGGTGACCATGAATGGGAGCTTACCTATTTACGTGTGACGCTTACCCGACTACGTAATAAACTTCGCGAAAAAGGGCTCGAAGGCGACTGTGGCATCATCAGCTATTCGGGTATTGGCTACAAAATGGAGTCGCTCGCCACATCGACAGACGGGGGACACTAAAGAAAAACCTAGTGAGTCTCATCAGACTCACTAGGCGGCTGCCGACAAGGGAAGAGCGATTGGTTAATCGATTCCCTTGATACGGTCAGGGTTTAGGGAACTTTATAAGTGAACTCCTTGTGACAATTGCTGTTGTTGCAGTCCAGCCGCGAGGCACTATGTTCGCGGTGGCACAGTACGCAATCAGCGTATGTTGCATAGTGCAAAGAGTTGTGGGGGTTGTAGTAGGGTTTGTGCTGTTTTTCAGTTAACTGTGCCACTTTTTCGGCTGACCCATGGCACTGCGTGCATTGAACCACGGTCGGCGCTTTAGGGTTGGTTTCACGGTGGCAATCCTGGCAACGTAACCCTTGATGGTGGGGTTTAACGGCATGATTGGCCGTAGCGGCATTAGCCGCTAGGCAAACCGAGCCACTGGTACTGGCAAGCAACAAACAAACGAACGCAAAAAATGATTTTTTCATGGTAGGGGTCTCCCTTAAATGGTGCAATGAATGGGAATGGGTTACGCAAGGGGCATGTTGGCCGCCTCTCGTCCCGCAATGCGTCCAAAGACCGTACAGTCACTCATGGAGCATCCTGTGACACGCACTGCACCGTGTACGCCTCCACTGGCTTCCCCGCACACAAAGAGTCCCTCAATAATCGCGTTATCGTCTGCGCTAATGGCCCGTGTGCGTTCGTCGATGGCGATACCGCCTTGGGAGTAATTAAATTTCGGATAGACCGGGCACGCATAGAAGGGCCCCTTGAGGATGGGAACGGCATGCGTCTTAGCAAAGTCTTTGCCGAAATCCTCATCTTTGCCCGCCTTTAAGAAACCGTTATAGCGTTCAATGCTACTAAGGAGGGCGTCTTTAGGAATCCGGAAATGCTCTGCGAGCGCTTCAAGGGTTTCGAACTTGGGCATTTCTCCGTTATTGAGAATGATGTTTAATTTATCGCGATCATAAAGGGTGGCTAGTCCTTTCTCGTCATAGATGAGGGCTGGCCAGTCACTCCCGGCATTGACCGTATCGATGATCTTGTATGAGAGGCCCATGCGAGGAGCCCCTTCGTTAATGAAACGTTTGCCGGTCTTCTGATCAATCAAAATCCCTTTTTCAATGTCCTCATAACCGATAGAAATCGCAAAACGCACATGAGCGAGATGAATACTGCGCGCTCCCGCTTTCATCATGGTTTTCAGGGCGCCAGCCGTTGCCCCTAACTGTACTGTCGAGGGCACTTTGTTGTATTGTGGGAATTCGCGACTACGGAATTCAAAGTCACGTGAGAATCCACCGCTCGCAAAAATGACACCACGTCGGGCATGGAAATATTTCACGACCCCAGAGGTGTTGAGGCGGTCGTCCGCTGGACTCTCGGGATCAAAAAGATAAGCAACACGTACTTTAACGCCAACGACACGACCTTTAGGATCACGAATAATCTCGTCCACTTTGGTGCGCAGACGCAGGTCAGCCCCTTTGAGTGACATATAGTGCCGATATAAGGGCTGAATCACACTGAGGCCATTGTTATAGAGCGGTTGGAAACAACGTTTGACGCTGTGCCCTGCGACAATACGTAATTCGGGGTTGTATTGGGCTCCACGGTCCATGAGGAATTGCAAGCCAGAGGCCGATTCTTCGGCCATCACACGCACGAGAGCCGGCACATTAAGTCGTTGACCGGCTTTCATGACATCTTGGACATATTTTTCCACACTATCCTGGATGCCTTCTTTGGCCTGCGTGGGCGTATTACAGGCCGCAAAGGTCCCGCCACTAATCACAGAGGAGCCTCCCGGTGCCCCCATTTTCTCTAAGATAACCGTTTTACGGCCTAATTCCGCAGCGGTAATACCGGCACAGAAACCTGCCAATCCACTACCGACGACGATGACGTCGAAGGTTTCATCCCAATGAATGGGGGAGGGGGAGACTTTAGCCACGCTATTGGTGAGCGCAGTGGTCGCGAGAGCCCCAACGCCACCTTGAATTAAATGGCGACGGGTGAGCTTGGAATTTTTAGTCACATCCATGGTGATTCTCCTGCTAGTAATGTATGAACGGAACTCAGGGATGGTGTGTAGAGGTCTTCCCTGATCATTCACCCTAGGATTTAGACTAAGCGAGAAAAATTAGATTTTGATAACAGGATGCGGAAAAGTAATTACAAAAAAATTACAGCCTATATTAGAAAGGTATGAAGTCGTGTCTTCATCTCATGAACGGGATAAACACTCAAAAACAACAAAGCTAACGAGCCTAAGCCCGTTAGCCTGAAGGGGGTAAAAATTAATTCCCTAAGCCGTTATTTCAACGGCACGATAACCACATTGGCTTGGGTGCGATGAGGATCAGGGTATCCGAAGGCTTTCTTCGCCCACGCAAACCCTTCTTCAACGTTGGGGTAACGTTGACGTAATTCGTCAATGTCGCCAAATTCAATCGCTTCAGCCGGGCACGCTTCCAAACAGGCGGGGCGTTTGCCGTCTTTGAGTCGAGCGATGCAACCATCACACTTATAGACTTTCTTTTCCTCGACGGAATAGCTGGGTACTTGCCAGGGGCAAGCTTTCACACAGGCCTGACAACCAATACACTTTGCATGATCCTGAATTACCAACCCATTAGGCTCTTTGTGGTATGCCTTGACGGGGCAGGCCGCCAGACAGGCCGGTTCATCACAATGATTACAGGGTTGCGTCAAAAACGACCAATCGTGGGGGTTTTCTTTACGTGTACGAAGCCATACCCCATCCGGGAGTCCTTTTTCTTCTTTACAGGCGATAACACAGGCGGCGCAACCGTTGCAACGTTCGCCATGAAATACGAATCCGAGTTTTGCCATGATTAGGCCTCCTTGCGAACATTAACCAACGTAGAACAAATGGAGGTTGCTCCACTTAAGGGCTCCACCGTGTCGTTCGTGAGTACGGAGCTCGGAACAAAACCGTCGACCCCAAACCACCAGCCGTTTTCTAGGCACAGCGTTCCTTCGATAATGTTCTGTGACACAACGGCACGAGCACGGTGCTCACCGCGATCGTTATACACCACGACCATGTCCTTGTCGGCAATCCCTCGACGCGCAGCATCGGCTTCATGCATGAGAACAACGGGCGCATCCGGGAATACCTCACGCAACCATTCATTATTTTGGTGGCTGGTGTGGATGTTACGAATGACTTTACGTTGGATCGCCTGTAAGGGGTAACGTTTGGCTAACTCAGGGCTTCCTTCGGGGCTTTCCTTCGGTCGGTACCAATGTAGCACAGGGGAGAAGCCTTTCTGCGCCCAGTCTTCCACGTAAAGATGGGCTTTCTGCGTGCTCGTTGCGAATCGACCGCCTTCATAAGGAATCCATTTTTTGTCACCCACAGGGCATACAGGAGCCTGTTTGACGGCCGCAAGACTAATTCCCGACGGTTTCAGCACGTTTTCAGCCATTTGGTCGGGCGTTAAATCAAACGCTTCGCCAAAGCCCATGCGTTTAGCCAACTGTGCCCAAATCCAGTAGTCTGGCTTTGCCACGCCTTGCGGTTCAATGGCTTTTTCGGACCATTGAACGTAGTGGGTGCGATGACCGGCTAAGAGGGAGTCGTATTCAAAGACCGTAGTCACAGGGAGTACCACATCAGCAAACTTCGCCGTCGGTGTCATCAAGGAGTCCGCCACCACGACAAACGGAATGTGTTCGAGCGCCTTGATCACTGCATTGGTGTTGGGCCATGAGCCCACCGGAGCACAGGTTTGGGTGTAATACACATTGATCTTGGTGGGCTTATCTTGTAGTGTCCATTCGCCAAACTTGGCTTTGGGTAGGCCTGGCACTTTCTTGGGTTTTGTTTTGGGGGCAGGAATGGGACTACCAAACTTCGCCATTTGCCCTGCGCCACCGGCGTCACAGACGCCCGTCCCAGCACGGCCTACTTGCCCCGTCAGGGTGGCAAGCGTTAAATGGGCAGCGGCAGCATAGGTCCCCATTTCCACACGCTGGAACGACCCCATGTTTTGGATAATCATGGCAGCGGGGCTCGTTGCATACGCCCGGGCAAGTTCAACCACGGTTTTGGCAGGAACACGGGTTTCTTTTTCGACTTTTTCGGGACTCCAAACCTCGGCTTCGGCTAACAACATCGAGAGAACGGTCCGTGTGGCAACCGATTTTTTCGGTAACCGAACAGTGTCGAGCGTTAAGGCTGGATCGATACCTGGGGTGTCATGGCGGACGATTGTCTTCGTTTTCAAGTCATAGACTAAGTAGCTATTTTTATCGCCACTTTCGCGAAGTAACTGCCCTTTTTTGTCGACCAGATAAGCGGCCCCCGTGTGTGCTTTTAAGAAGTCGGTATTGAGTAGCTTTTCTTTAGCCATCACACGAATCATCCCGAGGGCAAGCGCCACGTCGGTGCCGGGTTTGATTGGAATCCATTGGTCAGCGCGTGCAGCCGTTTCAGAGCGTCGTGGATCGATGACGATGAGTTTGGCTCCTTTCGCTTTGGCTTCGAGGTAGCGTTTCCAGTAAGCCTGCATGCTCACTAGAGGATTCGTGCCCCAAGCGATGATGAGGTTAGCGTCCGCAATCGTGTCACGGGTATCCACATAGCGTTTACCGAACATCGGGACCATCGAGGCCGTGACTGCCCCACAGCACAAGCTACCCGTTTGAATTGTTACCCCACCCAGATAGTCGCCAAAGGCGCCCATCGTTGCATTGGCAAAACTATCCATATTGCCCGAGGCACTGGAAAACAGAATACTTTCTGAGCCATTTTGGGCAATGGCTTCTTTCATTTTGCTCGCGATCAGGTCGAGGGCTTCGTCCCAGGTCATGGGTTCAAATTTACCTTCCCCTTTTTTACCTACTCGCTTAAGTGGTGTGAGTACGCGATCTTTAGCGTATACCCATTTGATACGCGACAACCCTCTTGCGCACGCTTTGCCATCATAAGGATTGTCGGATTCAATTTTGACAATTTTTCCATCTTTAACCGTGGCTTTAAGATGGCAGTGAATACATTCCATCGTGCAGCTAGCACGGAATGTTTTAAGAGCACTTTCCTCTTGTCCCACAAGCGAGGCACAGCCCCCGACCATGGAACTCATCGCACAAGCTCCCGCGGCCGTAAAGAGATTACGTCGCGACAGTGAAATGGCGTCCGTCATAATTAACTTCTCCTAAAAGAACGCTCTTTGCATTAGGGGTCTAAAGAGCGGTACTGTCAAGCTTATCGAGAAGTGCAACGAACGAGTAGGCTGACTCTGTTCTAAAATCGCAATAGAACTAGACTTTTTTCGTACTATTTTGGTTTCGCCAGGCCTTAGGGGTAAGTCCGTATTTCGCCTTAAAGAGTCGCGCAAGGTGGGATGGGTTGGGGATACCGTTGGCTAAGCCAATTTGTTCGATGGACACCGCCTCCAGATGATCTTCTCGTAATTGGATGGCTACTCGCTTGAGTCGTAAATCCCGAAGCACTGCCATAGGGGTTGTGCCGACATCGGCAAATAGAAGGTTGAGGTAGCGAGTGCTTATGCCGAGTTTTTCAGCAATCTCGTCCAAACGAAGATCGGGTTGTTGGACATAATGTTGCATGATATCCATCGCTTTGGCCCGAAGTTGGTCGGGTTTAGGCATATCACTCTGAGGACAGTTTCCTTCACGGTCTTGCTCTGAGAGCACATTGCGTAAAAAGCAGAAAATCCCATCACACACGTTAGCGATATCTCGGGCATCCAGTAGAGCGATATCGTGTGCTAAGAGATGTACGTGTCGCGAAAAAAGGCGTCGTACAGGGGTAGCGGAGTCAAAGATATGATTAATGAAGCGTTCTGCTCTAAACCCAGCATGGGTGTAGAAGTAGTCCTCGGAGACAATAATTTCGAAAACCTCATTGTCCGTTGTCGAAAAGCGTTCAAATTGGCTACTTTCCGTAATGATGAAGTCGCCTGCCTTTAACTTGATACTTTGCCCTTCAAGAATACGGGTTCGCTCACCTGCCAAGATAAAAATCAAGCGTAAATCACGCGTCACATGGGGCGAGGTTCCTCCGGTCGTTGAGGGGGTAGGGCGATATGCCGTTTCAAAGGAGGCTGCACTATGTTTGATCCATAAGAACTTTCCTATGGTGGTTTGCGTGAGACGCTATTGAAACGAAAAACTACGCTTACCAATGGGGTGGGTATGTCTATCACGAAATAGAACCCCATGAGTTTTCAAAAATTCCAGCAATCGAGCAAACTCGGTTTGACTATGTGAGGTCATGCTTTCTAGGGAAACCGTATATTGACGAGGGGGCGTTTTGGACATCGATTAATCATCTAAAATAGAAATAAATACTATTCTAATAAAGAAATGATCAATTGTTAAGGGTTTTCCCTTGGGGGACAATAACTTGTCTGGAGAAGAAGGCCGAAAATCAGACCAATAAAAAACAGAGGCGAGGATCTCATCACTTCCTCGCCTCTGTCCGTTTCGCCCTGAAGTCTGTCGACCCCAGAGTGGCCTCAATTAGGTACCCTGACTGACCCAATAAAGTACAGAGTATCTAGTGGATAGGATGGAGGTCCCATCCACTTAATTAACTCTATGCTCTTTATCCTCAAAAAGCAAGATATCCGATTAAGGGGTTTCCCTGATTGCTCGACGCCCTTATGATTGCCCCTGCATTCCACGCCTGGAAGGTTAGCAGAGAGTGGGTACAGGCCTTTTGTCGAAAAGGGGGTATGTCATTTTGTCGGACCTGTTGAAAAATCGGCTCGTTTGTCTCATTGAACGAAGTCACACCCCTTTGCCCTGAAGCGTTTCAAAGCGGGGGTCAGGACTTTTGTCGTGTGTGAACACCTCGTTATGCCAAGACCATTCGAAAAAAAAAAGAGCAACCTTTCGGCTGCTCTTTTTAGAAGACGACTCAACGGCTTGACGCTTAGTGGGACTTCTTCGTTAAAAGGTCAATCCAGCACATGACGAGTGCGGAGAGCACAAAGGTCAGGTGGATGATGACGTACCACATGAGTTTGTCGTTTTCAATCGATGGAATGTTCATGAAGATCCGCAGGAGGTGGATCGACGAAATCGCGACGATGCTCGCCGCCACCTTGTTTTTGAGGGACCCCGCGTCCATTTTCCCTAGCCACCCTAAGCGATCATCCTCGGGTCGGTCCAAGTTCATTTGGCTCACAAAGTTTTCGTACGAGGAGAACATCACCATGACGATGAGCCCGCCCACGAGCGCCATGTCGATCATGGAAAGAATCGAGAGTGTCAGGTCCGCTTCGGTGAGTTCAAAGACATGAGGGAGCACATGGGTGAGTTCCTGGAAGAACTTGATCGCTAAGGCAATCAACGCAAAGGAAAGCCCTAAACAGATGGGCGCTAAGAGCCAACGGAGGCTAAAAAAGGTACGCTCAAAGAGTTTTTCAAACATGATTGTCTTGGAATAAAGATGGGGACAGAGGGCAAATTGCCGTTTGATTAACTCGCATCGTAGCAGAAAAATCGTGTATTGTTAACCCAACAATAAGGCATTTCACCCACAAACCCAACCGATAACCGCTGAACCTTTGGGACCTGACTATGACCAACGTTTTCCCGTCGCTTTTGACTCTATGTTTAAGCCTACTCTTTGTTCTGAGTCCCATCAGTACCGAGGCTCGTTCTTATTCGTCTCCTGGCTATAGTCAACCTTTTTCTGGTCGATCGTATTACGGTTCTCCCCGCGTCGATCCTCAGGGACGGTGGGTGAATGGCTACACTCGCAAAGACGGAACCCATGTGCGCGGCCACTATCGTAGCCGTCCTGATGGCACGGATCTGAACAATTGGACAACCCGCGGTAATGTCAACCCCCATACGGGAAAGCCTGGCACCCGTGCTCCGCGGAAATACTCCAAATAGCCACAACGAGCTAGCCCATCGATCGCTCAATCATACGTGTAGTAGCAACTTATGGGCTGCGAGTCGATTGTGTGAGGTCTGATGAACGGCTGGATCCGTTTTTAAAAACGCCATCGCCGCGAGAGCCACGGCAGGAGTCAGCACCGTATTAATGAGGGTGTCCGTCATCATGGTAAGCGGTACCGTCAGGGTACCAATCTCGCGTAAATCCACGTGTGTAATGGGAGACGCTCTCATAATGGCTTGATCGGCTTCGGGTAAGGTTTGGTAGTACCGGTAGAGATGCTGGTAGCGTAAGAGCGAACGTTCGCACCCAGCGGGCACCGCCTCCACGGGCAACACGCTGGTACCAATCGGACGGATGAGGGCATTGGGATCGGCATTCTCCTTACTGCTGTCCCTCTCAGTCTCCTTGCCCAGCGGATTCAGGTCAAAACTCACCCAGGGAAATGCCGTAGCAATGTCTTGGTCTCCGATACAGCGCTTTACCCAGGGCACATAAAAGGGCATCATCGCCCACAGGGCAGACGGTGCACTATAAAAGCTAAAAATTTTTAAGAGGAGTGAAATCCCAGACCAAATCGTCAAGTGAGGGACGACTGCACTGGAACTCACGCTTGCCAGGGAGATTTGCCAGAACGTTTCCACACTACGGTGTGGCTGCGGAAGGATAAGGCTCACAAATTCCCTTGCATGAGCAAGGATTTGCTCATGCGCGGGCGTAATCATGAACGCATCCCACTCTGCCACTTCCCAACTGCGTGCTGTACGAGAGAGGGTTTGCCAGGCCATATCTCCTTTGGTACGTTGGACTAATTGGTTAAAGTGCGTCTCTTGTTGCACGATGGAGACGACCGAGTCATAGGTGGGGGTAGGAGTGTCCTCTGTATCGTCCCAGTTATAGACTTTATTGGCTAAATCTAAGTGAAGCGCAATGCCGCGATCAATAAAACGTTTTTCTTCGTCATCTAAGCCATCGGGGGGACAAAACCGAAACGCCAGAAAGTCTACGGTGTACTGACGCCTTTCAATGTGACTGGGATGACGACGTAATAGGTCCGTGGTTTTACCGATGTAAATGTCTCCGTTACTGCGAAATTGACAGTAAATCCCCGAGTTTGGGGCTTCTTCGGTTTTGTCT